>JBBTSN010000151.1:0-5972 GCA_038078775.1 Patescibacteria group bacterium
CCACAACGGTGAAGGACCTACTTTTACATTCTCAACACGTGCGGCAATGTAGCGAGAACAGAGCTTTGGTTCCTCGATCGTTACCTTTGGACCTGCGCCAACTCCCCCAAGTACTTTTTGTACGGCACCCGCAAGCCACAGTGCGTGAGGAGCGAATGTTCCCTCGACCGATGCGGCGCCTTCACGGGCAAGACCAAGAATACCCATGGCATCTGGGCGATTGGTGGTAATTTCGATATCAAAAATGATGTCGTCGAGATCGAGTGCCTTGGCAAGTGGCGTTCCCGCGGCAGCGTTTGTAAGTGCGGTGATGTCCCAAATGTCGTGGTCACCTGCCGCTATTTTTTCAAAGCCTACTTCAACGGCCGCACAAATCATGCCAATGCTTTTTACTCCGCGAATTTCTGTTTCCTTCAACTCAATAAGATCTCCCTCACCGTGCCAACGTACCTTTGCGCCCGGAAGTGCCACCACAACACGCTGACCAACGGCAAGGTTTGTTCCACCGCATACAATCTCAACTATACGATCCCCTATGCTCGTCTTTGCGATGCGCAATTTGTTTGCATTTGGATGCGCAACAATTTCCTTCACCTCACCAACAACGATGTTCTCAAAACGAGCAGCAACAATATCAATATGCTCAACCGACATGGCGCGCAAACTGATTTCTTGCGCAAAAACTTCCGGCGATGCGTCGGTTTTGCAGTATTCCTTGAGCCAGGAGTAGGAAGCGAGAATGTTCATAGAGCTTTTGTCATCCCGACGATAGGAGGGATCTCCCCGGTTGTTAGTTAATAGTTTATGGTTTATGGTGATCAAAACTGTTTCAAGAATCGCAAATCGTTTTTATAGAGTACGCGAATATCGTCGAGGTTGATGCCGCCCTTCATCATGAGCGTACGCTCAAGGCCCCAGCCGAATGCAAAACCGTTGTATTTTTTAGGATCAAGTCCACCTGCTTTGAGCACATTTGGGTGCACCATTCCGGCGCCCCCGAGCTCGAGCCAACCTGCTTTACACAATTTGCACTTTACGCCGGCTTTCGTTTTGCCACTTCCCTTGCACACGATGCATGAAATATCGAGTTCAAAACTTGGCTCCGTAAAACGGAAATGGAACGGGCGCAAACGTGTTTTTGTTTCGGGACCAAAAAATCGTTTTACGAAAAAATCAAATACGCCGCGAAGTTCAGTAACCGTTACCTTTTCATCAATCATCAATCCTTCGAACTGGTGGAACATAGGGAGATGACGCGCACTTACCTGACGGCGATAGCATTTTCCCATGGAAATCATGCGAATGGGGAGCACGCCCTTTTTCATTTCCCGTACTTGGCCGTTACTCGTGTGCGGCGTGAGAACTACCTTTCCCTGAGCTCCTGTAAATATTTTTCCTTTTCCATCGTCAACAAAAAACGTTTCCCATTCATCACGGGCGGGATGCTCTTTTGGCATGTTGAGGGATTCGAACGCATAATAATCCCAATCAACTTCGGGGTGACGGGCACGCGCGAATCCGAGCTTTGAAAAGATGTCGCAGATTTCTTCAATGGCCTGCGTGGAGAGATGAAGATTGCCTGCTCGGCCTTCTGCCGGAGGAAGCGTGATGTCGATACGCTCTTTTTCTCCCGCCTCTGATGCTGCTTTTACCTGAAGACGTGCTACCGCGGCTTCCCAAGCACCCTCAAGTGCCATTTTTGCCTCGTTTGCCTTAGGGCCTGCTGCGCGTTTTTCTTCTGAGGAAAGCGACGGCAAAACCTGCATGCACTCGGCAAGCTTTCCTTTGCGGCCCAAGTAAGCAATACGAAGAGACTCAATAGCTTCTGCTTCATGCGCTTCTTGGAATTCGGCCACACCGGATTGAAGGAGATTTTCGAGATCTTGGAGAAATTGCATATTATGTGGCTAAACGAACAACATCTTGATACGTAACGAATAGCACAAGAATGAGGAGAAGTGCAAAACCGATGCCGTGAATGGTTTGCTCGATATGCGCCGTGAGGGGCTTGCGGCGTACTATTTCGACCAGCAAGAAGAAGATACGGCCACCGTCGAGCGCAGGGAACGGCAAGATGTTCAATACCGCCAAGTTTACCGACAACATTGCTGCAAACTGCACCACGTGAATGATTCCGAGGCTCACAACCTGTCCGGTAAGGGACGCAATGCCCACAGGCCCAGAAAGCTGAGAAACTACATCTTCGCTTGTAAAGATTCCTGTAATCAAGCCCCAAAATCCTCCTACAACCGCCACGGTCATTTCGAACGTTGCTTGCGCACCTACAATAGGCGCCTTGTACCAGGGGTAGCGCACCGTTCCTGTTTCAACAAGCGCGATACCGACGCCCTCTTTTTGAAGTTCCTCAATATACGCCGGGGTAACTTCGAGCATTATTTCACCCACTCCGCGTTCAAGCGTGAATACGAGCGGAGACCCATCCTCATGAGGAGCGAGTGCAGCGCGAGCCTCTTCGCCCGTTGCGAACGTTACGCCGTCGATTGCAACCACTTCATCACCGGAAAGCAAGCCCGCTGTTGCTGCGGGAGATTCGGCAACCACATCAACAATGTGAATAGCACGGCCTGAAACCATGGAATCGGGAATGGTCGATCCCTCAAGAATAGAGGGGAGACCGATGCCAAAACCTACGGAAAAAAGTACCCATGCGGCAAGAATATTCATGACTACTCCCCCCACAAGAACTATGAAACGCTTAAAAATACTTTTTGTTGCAAATGCTCCCGGAGAAAAACGCTCCTGTTCTGTTCCGCCTTCGCCTTTGATACGTACGAAGCCACCGAGTGGAATTGCGTTTACAGACCACAGCGTTCCCCGCTTATCTTTTCTTCCAAACAGCTTGGGAGGAAAACCAATACCAAATTCCTCAACCGTCATGCCGGCCCAACGTGCCGCAATATAGTGACCCGCTTCGTGAATAAGCACGAGCACGGAAAGGATAAGAAGAAATATGAGGATAGTGAGCATAGAGAGTGTAGTTGGGCTAGTGGGCCAGGCGGGCTAGGTAAAGGAATTAAGTGAGACTAGTAGGCTTGTTACGCGCGGTAGAAATAAGCTTCTTACCTAGCCCTCTAGCCCCACTAGCCTACTCACGATCTTTTATATTGTACTAGAGCTTATGCTGAATACGAAGAACCGCTTCTTTGAACTGATCGCCTCGGTCTTTGTAGTTCTTAAACATTCCAAAGCTTGCACAGGCAGGGGAAAGTACCACAACCGAACCGGATGTGCTCATTGCACGCGCTTGTGCAACAGCCTCTTGCATGGTTTGTGCGCCTTCTTGCACGGGAATATTCGCACCCGCTTGATTGAGTGAGGCTTTTATTTTTTCGGATGTTGCGCCTATAAGCACAATGCCTTTTACGTGTGTGACATTTGCTATTGCTTGCCCAATCTCGGTAAAGTCAGCGCCCTTGTCGCTCCCGCCAAGAAAAAGAACCAAGGGCTCGGTAAATGCGTTCATTGCCGCAATCGCGGTATCGGGAGTTGTAGAGATGGAATCATCGTAGTAGGTTACCCCTTCTACCGTTGCAACTTCTTCAAGGCGATGCTCAAGACCTTTAAATTCTTTTGCGACTGCAAGAATCGTCTCTTCCGAAACTCCGGTAATGCGAGCAACTGCGGCTGCTGCTGCAAAGTTTTCCTTATTGTGTTCACCGCGGAGACGTACGTGGGCGCTCCAATCCGAACGACGCACGGGAATCTTTTCTCCTTCTCCGAGAAGCCCAATACGAACGCTTAAGAGATATTGATCATTAAAAATAGATGCATCACTCGCCTTTTGAAAGCGTGTTATTGCCGATTTTGCATCGATATATTCTTTGAGATTCTTGTGCCAATCAAGGTGATCTGACGTGACCATGAGTGTTACCGCGATATGCGGAGAGGCGTGAAGATCTATGAGTTGAAAGCTGGAAAGCTCAAGCACAACCCATGTTTCTGGCGTTATACGCTCGAGATGCTCAAACATGCCCTTTCCAATATTTCCCCCGATGAACACGTCTTTTTCTGCAGCCTTTAGCATTTCGTAAATCAATGTACTCGTCGTCCCCTTTCCCTTTGTTCCTGTCACACCGATGATATTTTTTGTTGGGCACACATCAAAAAATATTTTCATTTTTGAGGTAACCACAACGCCCGCTTTTTCTGCGGCAAGAATCTCCTCCCGATAGCGATATACACCCGGGGAACGCACAAGCGCGTCGTATTTTGTGAGATCTGCAAAAGCATCAGGATCTTTTTTCTCATCGAGAATAGTAATTTCAGCTCCTTGTGTGCGGAGCCACGCTTCAACGTCTCCTGCGTCCACTCCAAGGCCTAAGAACGCGACTTTTTTTCCATTCCAACTCATAGAACACATTTCTCAAGGTGAATATTTTCTCCCATGATCTTTTTTGCAAGCGCATCGTACCTTGGCGTGAGATCGGTAACGAAATAGTGATCTTCTCCCCCACCGTCGCCCAAGCTTGCAAGCCCCTCTGCAACCGCTTCGCCGCAGGTGATGAGCGCCACATCATCCCCCACAACCTCCTGAATAGTCTTTCTGAGGAGTGGGTAGTGTGTACATCCCAAGATCAACGTGTCGATGTCTGCATCTTGGAGCGGACGAAGATATTCTTTTGCAAGAAGCACAAGTGCTTTGCTTTCGAGCTCGCCCTCTTCAACAAAAGGGACAAACAGCGGGCATGCTTGTTCGAATACCTCGAGTCCTTTGAGTTGTTTTTTATATGCGTGGGAGGTAATTGTTGCACGTGTGCCAATGACTCCCACGCGTCCGTTGCGTGTTTTTTCTCGTGCTTGTTTTGCTGCAGGCAAAATCATTTCGTATACCGGAACGCTCACGGCTTTACGAATTGCATCTGCCGCAACCGCAGAAACAGTGTTGCAGGCAATCACTACGGCATCAAGAGGAAACTTTTGGAGAAATGCAACATCTTGCAACGCAAATTCTATAATGACTTCGTTTCCTCGAGGACCGTAGGGAACTCGAGCAGTATCCCCCAAGTACACCACCGAGCAATTCGGAAAGCTTTTTTTTATATCTTGCACAACGGTAAGCCCGCCGAGTCCCGAATCAAATATGCCGAGTGTGCTCATATTATTCGTGATGCGCGAATGGTGCGAGTAGGGTTATAACTTCCCCCTTCTTCTCCTCAAGAAGCTCTACACTCTTTGCCTCAATGGTTACGCGAATAAGCGGTTCAGTGTTTGATTTGCGCACCAAGATCCACCAGTCGCGATCGAACTCATATCTCAGCCCATCGATTGAAATGCATTTCGTTGCTTGCCCTTCGTATGCTTTTTGAAGTGCGGCAATAGCACCGTCTTTGTCTTCAACTTCGTAATTCATTTCTTGGCTGTTGAAATATCGACGTAATGGACGCACCAAATCAGCAAATGTTTCTCCGGAGCGCTTCCAAATACCGAGTACTACGAGAAACGCAAAGTCGATTGCTTCGAGATTGTGAAACTCGGGAAAGAAGAAGTGACTTGATACCTCTCCGCCAAGAATACCTTTTTGCTCCTGCATGACTTTGATGATTTTAGTGTTTCCGACCGGGCACGGAACCGGCTCGCCGCCTGCCGCACGAACTGCATCATCAATCGCCCAGCTTGCATTG
Source organism: Patescibacteria group bacterium (assembly GCA_038078775.1). GTDB lineage: Bacteria > Patescibacteriota > Patescibacteriia > UBA9934 > UBA9934 > JAGORL01. Next base: position 5,643 of record JBBTSN010000151.1, read on the forward strand.
ATTGAGTAAAGAATTTTTCCTCCAGGGTGTTCTGCAAGTCGATCGCTCGCCATAAGTGCAAGCGTGAGATCGCCCTGTACCGCAATAGCTTCGTTATCTACAAATGCAATACGATCTGCATCGCCATCAATAGCTACACCAAATGCCGCACCAACTTCGAGAACTTTTTTCTTGAGGTCGGTGAGCGTTTCTTCTTTTGCGGGGTTTGCTTCGTGATTGGGAAAACGCGCATCAGGCTCGGGGTAAAGCTCTACAATGTCGAGCCCTAATTTTTCACACAGAGGACGAATGCTCAATACACCCATTCCGTTTCCGTAATCGATAACGACT
>JBBTSN010000152.1:0-4241 GCA_038078775.1 Patescibacteria group bacterium
GCGGGATATTTTGCCCCTCAATCTGCACGGAAATATTCGTATCTTCTACGGTTCCCGAAACAAGAACATAGGGAACGGACGTAACCGACTCTCGGTCCGGCCCCAAAACCACAAGCTCAGGCGGACGAAACACAACATAAATACGTGAGGAAAGCCAAACAACACCCAATAAAAATACACAGCTAATAACAAACGCAGTAAAAACCTGAGGAAACGAAAGAAAAAGCAGCCGACGCGCACGCGTTCTTGGAAGTCGATGGGGAGCTAAAAGATCGGAACGCGCTACCTCAAGAGTAAATAATTCAAGAAAATATGCTTCGTCAGCACCCAGGTAACGTGCATACGCGCGAATAAAATTTCGCGTATACAGCGGATCAGGAAGTTCATGATATCTCCCCCATTCAAGCGCCTCCAAGTACCTCCGCTGAATACGCGTAGCCTCAATAAGCATGTCCATGGTAACCGCCTGTGTACGCCGCAACAGGCGCAAACGCTCACCGAGCGTTCGCGCCTCACTCTCCAGCTGGCGACGTACAAAAACCATACGTCTCGAGTTGTACCTCTCTTTTTACTTTTTCGCGATTTCTTCGTCCACATCTTCCTCCTCATCAAGCTCAGGTGTATGCAAATCAAGATCTTCTTCAGTCTCATCATCCGCTTCACTGTCCGCCCCATCCGTCTCATCCGTTTCTTCTTCCATACTTGAACCATTTGGTGGCCAAGACGTCACAAGCACCTCACGCGGCTTTGCACCATCAGATCCCCCAACAACACCCATCTCCTCAAGCAAATCAAGAATACGTGCAGCCCGCGAGTAGCCAATCTTCATACGACGCTGCAAGTACGATGTTGAAACACGACCCGCATCAATCGCAATTTGAATCGCTTCTTCAAGAAGCGGATCCGCATCACCTCCGCCCATCGAAACTCCCCCGCTATTCTCACCCTTCCCACCTTCAATAATCTGATAATTATAATCAGGCGCACTTTCTTTCTTCAAAAATGCAACAACTTTTTCAATCTCCTCTTCAGAAATATACGCACCCTGGATACGCTTCGGTTTACTCAACTCAGCATTCGAAATCAACATGTCACCGCGACCTAAAAGCTTGTCTGCACCCGCAACGTCAAGAATAGTTTTCGAATCAACCTGCGAAGCAACCGCAAATGCCAAACGCGTAGGAATATTTGCCTTAATCGTTCCGGTAATCACATCAACCGATGGACGTTGCGTTGCGAGAATAAGGTGAATACCCGCTGCACGCGCCATTTGCGCAATACGCACTACCGTTGCCTCAACATCACGCTTATTTTGAATCATCAAATCAGCAAGCTCATCAATAACAATAATAATGCGCGGCATGCGCTCGGTAGATTTCGCATTATACGAATCGATATCCTTCGCGTTAAACTTCGCAAGATAATCAAGACGACGTTCCATTTCTCGCACAGCCCACTTGAGCGCATTTACTGCTTCTTCAGCCTTCACGATTGGAGGAACAAGCAAATGCGGAATCCCCGCATAAACTCCGAGCTCAACACGCTTTGGATCAACCATGATAAATTTCAAATCGTCCGGTCCGTTCTGATACAAGAGCGAAATAATCATCGTGTTCAAACACACAGATTTACCGCTTCCCGTAGCTCCCGCAACAAGCATGTGCGGCGCACGCTCAACCTGGAGCATAGGCACGCCTCCCGAAATATCCCGACCAAGCGGAACAGAATATTGAGACTTTCGCTTTTCAAAATCTTGAGACTCTAAAAGTTCACGAAGGGTAACGCGCGCAACCGTTTGGTTCGGAACTTCAACACCCACCAACGCTTTGCCCGGAATCGGTGCCTCAATACGAATAGGGTGCGCAGCAAGTGCAAGTGCAAGATCATTTTGGAGTGCAATAACACGCGCCAATTTCACCCCCTGCGCTGGACGAAACGCATACTGCGTAACCGTCGGCCCCACACGCACTTCACTCATCTCAACATCAATACCAAATTGCCGAAGCGTTTTTGCAATCACTTCCTGGTTGCGCGTAATATCTCCGGGCTTCGCCTCACTGCGACGGTTATCAAGGAGATCGAGCGGCACATCAACAGTACGTCGCGGTTCAGAAGAAGTAACCACCTGTTCACCGTCTTTCTTTGCCGACTGCATCATTTGAAATACTTTTACCGCTTTCGCAGACTTCTTTTCCTCTTCGGGCTCTTCTTCATCGTCACTGTCAGAAGACGCCATGAATGGCGTCTCTACGTTCTCGTCGTCTTCCTCATCATCGGCAGACTTCTTCTTTGCTTTCTTTGCTGCTGCAGCATCTTCGTCGTAACGAACAACCTTTGCCGTTGCTAAACTTTCTTTCGTCGAACGCAACAGGTCAAAAAGTGGCGCGAGCATGACTCCAAGCGGAACATTCGTAATGCCAATAATGCCCACCATAATGGCAACCAAAGCCAAAAAAGCAGCAACAATGCCTCCAAATGCTCCCGCAACCCACAAACCAAACACCAATCCAAAAACTCCCCCGGCATGACGAAGTGCTTCGTCGGTCACGGTTCGTACAAACAACACGTGCAAAAACCCCGTAACTCCAAGCGTAATAGCTGCAATAGAAAATAACGTGCGAATCGATAAAAATCGACGATCACCCAAAATCATGTCAGTACCAATACCAAGCAACAACAACGGAAAAATAATACGACCCATGCCAGCAGCAGATGCTAAAACATCATCAAGACGGTTCCCCGCCGAACCCGCAAGCCCCACCAGCGCCAAAATCATCACAACCCCGAGGGCAATGACAATCACCGCAAGAACACTCGAAAAGATCCCGCCACCCCCTTCATCAAAGGCATATTCCTCCTCTTCGTACTTTTTCGCTTTTCGCTTTGCCATATACGCTTAACATTGTAGCAAATACAAAAAGGAAGGAAGGACGAGCACCTATCTACTCACCCGTTCCACGTAATCTCCCGTTTCCGTATTCACCATGATCGCGTCTCCCTGCTTGATGAAAATTGGCACACGAACCATCAACCCATTCTCCATTTTCGCATCTTTAAGCACGTTTCCAGAAGCCGTATCACCTTTTACTGCAGGTTCGGTTTCCGTGATCACGTATTCAATTTTGAGCGGAAGTTCCATGGAAATCGCCTTGTCATCGTGCATAATCACCGTCACATCAAGACCTTCTTTCAAATACACCGCATCATCTCCCACCACATCGCGTCCAATCGCAACCTGCTCATAAGACTGTCCGTCCATGAACGTAAGCGTGTTTTCATCACCAAAGATGTATTGCATCTTTTTAAAGCCAACCGTTTCAAACGTGACATTTTCTGCAGATTTAAAGTTATTTTCTACCACCTTACCGGAAGAAAGAGACTTCATTTTGGTACGCACAAAAGAGCTTCCCTTCCCTGGAGAAACACGCTGAAATCCAACAATAACCCAAAGTTCATTTTCGTATTTCAGCACCGTACCTTTGCGGATATCGTTTGGCGAGGACATAGATGAAGTAAGAGAAGGTTAAGAAGGTTAATTGGTTAAATTGGTTTCCGTGGGACGTTCAGAACATAACATCTTAACCACGTTAACCGCTTAACCAAATCTCTGCGATGGAGGAAACACATGAATCGAATCAATATCCTTCACGCCCATTGCCAACATGACGAGCCGGTCAACGCCAAGGGCATTTCCGTATGTTGGTGACGACACAGAGGATAGACGAGCAAGCAGGTCTTCGTCAACCGGAAAGACCTCTTTCCCCAGGCTCCGACGTTCCTCAACTTCCTCCAAAAAGCGCCGTCGCTGCTCTTCTGCATCCACTAGTTCAGTAAAGGCATTACACATCTCAAGCTCTCCCACATACGCCTCAAACCGCTCGGCATACCGCCCATCCGCGCTCACCTTCGAAAGCGATGCACACGGCACCGGAAACTGGCACAAAATGTATCGCTCACCATGCTCAATCTTCGGCAAAACCGTCGCAAAAAATACCCCATCAATCACCTCATGCAGCGAATCAGTCATCGCACCAGAAATCTTCGCACCTTCTGCAATCTCGCGAATCTTCTCCCCCGTCACATCAGCCGGCACAAATCCATGAACTTTTTCAAAGGCATCAACATAGCTCACCCGATCCCATTTCCCTTCCCAACCAAGCACACTATTGATCAAATCCTCAGTCTCCTCCATGCACATCGTGTAATCAGCTCCCTGCCGATACCACTCAAGCATCGTAAAT
>JBBTSN010000153.1:0-2950 GCA_038078775.1 Patescibacteria group bacterium
TCCAAAAATGTACCGAGCTTGGGGCATCGGCATTCATTCCCCTGCACACCGACCGTACCATCAAAAAAACCCCCGAAGTTCACAAGCGCTGGAGCGAAATCGTAAAAGAAGCATCAGAACAGTCCGGACGATCAACTATCCCTGCAATCGCGGAACCAACCACATTTGCAAAAGCACTCAAAGCAACACAAACATCAGCGCGCATTGTTTTTCATGAAGAAGGGGAAGAAAATAAACTCCCCATACTCCAAAAAACCATGGACATCGCGGTTTTCATTGGCCCAGAAGGAGGATTCTCCCCAGAAGAAATCGACCTGGCAAAAACAAACAACGTACACATCGTAAAAATCGGAACCCTCGTCATGCGCGCAGAAACCGCCGCAATCGTTGCGTGCGCAAAACTGCTTACCTAAAGAAAAGTAATTTCTCGATCAGTCTCATTCAATCCTCGAAACGTAATCTGATGAGAAACTGAGGTGAGTCGGTCTCCCGCCAAGTCAGGCCACTCCGCAACAACCACCGTATCGGGGCGCTGATATGACTCAAGCTCAAGTGCGCGCACCTCATCAGGCGAAGTAAAACGATAAAAATCAATGTGCACAATCGTACGGATCGTAGAATGACCCGTGATCGGATACTCATGAAGCACCGCAAATGTAGGAGACTTTACCCGTGCAGTGCTTTCAAGCGCTCCCACAAGCCCCTGCGTAAACGTCGTCTTTCCCGCACCAATATCCCCAAGAAGCGCAATCACTTCCCCACCCGAAAGCGTACGCGCAAAATCAGCAGCAACCTGCTGTGTTTCTTCTTTTGAATGGGTGATGAATGTTTGAGGCATATCTCACGGGTCATTACGAAGAGTAAATGGCGTCCACACGTCCTCTTGTCATCCCGACGATAGGAGGGATCCACCAGGACCATTCAGAATAAGTAGGAGATCCTTCCTGGCGTCAGGATGACACCAACTTTTTACACCTTACATCTTCCCAACTTCATAACTTCCCAACTTCCCTAAACAATATCTAAATTCGGATCCGGAAACACTTTCTCAGGACTCACCGCAACTCCCTGCAAAAACCTAAAGTATCCCGCAACCGCAATCATTGCCGCATTATCCATGGAATACTGGAACTCTGGCAAGAAAAAAGGAACGCCTTCCACAACGCACGCATCTCCAAGTCGCATACGTAAATTTTTATTCGCCGCAACGCCTCCCGCAAGAACAACGGAAGCAGGTTTCACCTTCCGCAACGCCGCCATAGTCTTTTTTATAAGAATATCAACAACCGCCTCCTCAAAAGAAGCCGCAACATCAGCTTTCGCTTTTTCGGTAAGCGCTTTCGCATCAGAAAGCGCACGAAGTGTATAGAGCACGGAAGTTTTGATTCCAGAAAAACTAAATAAAAAGTCTCCACTCTTTTCCATAGGACGCGGAAATGCATACGCCTCTTTATTTCCCTCCTGTGCAAGCAATTCAACTTTCGGTCCACCCGGGTAACCAAGCTCAAGCATTTTTGCCACCTTATCAAAAGCTTCTCCCGCAGCATCATCAAGCGTTTCACCTAATCGCTCAAACTGCCCATGACCCTTCATGAGCACGATTTCCGTGTGCCCCCCAGAAACAATAAGCGCTAAAAGAGGAAAAGCAGGAATTTGATCATCCTTCCGCAACCACGATGCATAAATATGCCCTTCCAAATGACACACAGGAACGAGTGGCAAACCCAAACTCCATGCAAGTCCCTTTGCTGCACCAACACCCACTCGAAGCGCAGGAGCAAGCCCAGGGCCCGCCGTAACTGCAATCGCATCCAAACCCTCAAAGTGCCCATCAGCCTTTGCCTTATGGAGCATAGGCATCAACAGCTCCATGTGCTCTCGCGCCGCAATATCGGGAACCACGCCACCGTAGGCCGCATGCACATCAACCTGGGACCGAATAACCGACGAATGCAAAACAACCCGCTCACCTTCACCTTCCAAAAGGGCAATCGCAGTCTCGTCACAACTCGTTTCAATGGCAAGAATTTTTACCATATATTGGAGCTATGCTAGCATGGAAGTATAAAGACGGGCTAGTAGGCTAGAAGGCTAGGTAAAAATCTACTTTCTTATCTCTCATCTGCCGTCTTTTCTCGAGATGCTTCCCTTCGTAGTACTCAGGGCAAGCTCTACCGTCAGCATCTTCCAAACTTCATCTCTTCATAACTTCACAACTTCCCAACTTCCCAACTTCCCAACTTCATAACTTCATCCTATGTACACAGAACAATCCTTCTCACTCGAAAACGTCACCGGTCTTTCACCTAAACAGCTCGAAGTTCACCTCAAGCTATACGCGGGATACGTCAAAAATACCAACGCTATTTTGGCCAAAGTTGCTGAATACAAAAAAGACTCCGAAACCCACGCTATCGCGCTCTCCGAGCTCATGCGCCGCTTTGGATTTGAATTTAACGGCATGCGCCTCCACGAACTCTACTTCGAATCCCTTGGGGGAAACGGGGAAACAACGCCCAGAGCACTCGTTAATGCCATCATTGCTCGTTGGGGTTCATTCGATGTTTGGAAAGCAGAATTTCAAGCCATGGGCGTCATGCGCGGAATTGGCTGGGTACTTTTGGTACACGACCCCAAAGCAAACACGCTTCACAACGTTTGGGTAAGCGACCACGAACTCGGTCATTTCGGCGGCCTCCCCATCATCATCGCCATGGACGTTTGGGAGCATGCCTTCATGGTCGACTACCTCCCTGCTCAGCGCAACGAGTACATACAAACGTTCTTCAAAAATCTCAATTGGAACGTAATAGAAAAACGTTACAATACATAATACAAAAATCGCTCTCAATTCGAGAGCGATTTTTGTGGTGACTCCACGGAGAATTGAACTCCGGTTACAGGCTTGAAAAGCCCGTGTCCTAACCATTAGACGATGGAGCCGTATTTT
>JBBTSN010000154.1:0-6593 GCA_038078775.1 Patescibacteria group bacterium
CAAGAACCCTCTGCACCGCCAGTGAGAAGACCGGCAGTTTCGAGGAGCTCGCTCTGACGATACGTCATCTTTGTATCGCTCGGGCGAAAGTATTTCTCACTGAGCAACTGCCTCAAAACAGGATGAACTTCTCCCCCTTTATACGATTGTTTTTTGTCGATTGAAATTTGCATATTTGCCAACTTATTGAGGATATCTTAATCCTTTTTGAAATATATGGCAAATAAATCTAACCTGTATGTTAGGTTTATAACATCTCAATGTTATTATTCATCTTTTGAAATCGAAGAGAAGATTTTGCTGAAAATAGCGATGAATCAAAGTTTTCCAAAGGGTGTATTTTGAAGAGGTTGCGTTTCGATAATAACTATACGATAATGTGCATACAATCTGCCTAAACCTGCATCTCAAAATGTAGGCATGGCACTAAATCCACAACAACGTTGTTGGTCGTCTGACCAGCCCTCGTTGTTGTGGTTCACTCTCCGAAAGGACGTGGGGCGGTTTTCGAAAGGAAATCGTCGCTGGCTCGGGCGACCTTTTGCGTTGCCCGAAATCCAGCCCTAATTCAAAAACCACAACAACGTATGGCTCAAAGACAGTGCGAAAACTGCAAGGGCTTCAAAATGAAGCAATTACCAAGTTCAAATCCGTTCATTTTCCTTCTGCAAATGGCAGCTGGTGGCGGTTGTTTATTTACGTTTATCGGTATTTTCTTTTGGCCGCTCCTCATCGTCGCATTGCCGCTATTCATTATCGGTGGTCTTGGTGCTGGACTTGGTTATCTGCTTGATAAGCATCCGAGGTACAAGTGCAGTAACTGCGGATGGATCAAGACCGTTTCTGTACCTTCGGCAAAATAACCCAAGATATGTCGCTCCTTCTTTTCATCGTGTCATCCCTCGTTTTTCTTGCGTCGATACCGGCGTTATTTCTCGGACTCATTATTCCAAGAGTTTACGCAAGATTTTTTACAAAAGGGGTTACACGATGGAAGATCATTCGTAGCCTTGGAGCGATCATGTTGGCATCCATTATCACTGCACTTGTAACGGTTGAGCCAGTAGAGCCGACACAATCGGAAATATCACAAACTGAAGATACGGCAATCGTGGAGAATTTAGCCGAAACCGTTTCTAACGATCAGGACGAGAAAGAAACGAATGAAGTCACAGATGAGCCTGCATCTGGAGCTGTTGCTGTTGTGAAGGTTGTGGATGGCGACACGATCACGGTCAGCATTAATGGAGAAAGCGAAACCATTCGCATCATCGGCATAAATACTCCTGAAACCGTTGATCCAAGAAAGCCTGTTGAGTGTTTTGGTCAAGAAGCGTCCACGAAGGCACGTGAACTTCTCGATGGTCAATCGGTTCGCCTAGAAATTGATGCGTCCCAAGGAGAAACAGATAAGTATGACCGTCTTTTGCGTTACGTCTTTCTTTCCGACGGTTCCGACTTCGGAAAGCTTATGATCAGCGAGGGGTACGCTTACGAATACACCTATCAGGCACCATACCAATACCAAGTCGCCTATAAAACCGCACAGGGTGAGGCACAATCTGCGAAACGAGGATTATGGGCAGATAATGCCTGTAATGCGATCTCTAGCGATTCTGGAGCGTCTAATTCAGCGACAAGCGAAGTAACCACTACCGAAACGCCTTTGAGTCCCTCAACATCATTATTGGATAGTACGACTTCAAGCTCCATAATCGATAATGCGGAAACTCAGCCAGTCGAACCCGAAGTGACGGTTTCCGAGCCAACATCTGCCGCAACAACGTCCTCGTGCTCTTGTGCATCGAATAGCTACAACTGCGGAAATTTCTCTACACACAGCGAAGCGCAGTCTGTCTACGAATGCTGTATGGTGCAGGTTGGCTACGACGTACACAACCTAGATAGTGATGACGACGGATCGGCGTGTGAAAGTTTGCCTTAAGTAATTAACCCACTAATCACTATTTATGACGATCAAGTACGCACTCGGGATAATGGTAATGCCATTTTTACTTGTAGGTGCAGGATGCGCCACATCTCCCGAACAAAGAGTGGAGAAGCTACAGAACGAAAAGGCGGAGTTAAGGGAAACCTCGGGCTATAATGAATGTATGGTGAAGGTCGAGGCTCAGTTGGCGGCACATGATGCCTGCATTGTTGCGAAGCTCGTCGCTGATGGCTACACTGACGGTATCGATTGTATTTCCGAATATGGCAACCCGCCTTGTGACGACACCACTCGGTACAATGCTCAAGTAGAGGCGAATAACGAGTGCATCGTAGAACTTGAGGATCCAAAGGCACTTACAACAATTGATTGCATGAACCTCTTGGCTGAGTAACTTTCATGCGGTGAAAGCAGTTTAAATCAACAGTATGAACGAGCAGCTAGAACAAAGGGTTAAGGGATTATTTGATACACTGATGGGCAACTGCATCGCTGGGGACTGCTTCAATTCTGACACCAAAGGATACGAGCGTGAGATTGTAGTAAACGGTTTATTAAAGGTGGTCTTTCCGTCGACGTTTCGATTCGGTACTGGTGAAATCGTAGATCCGAATGGCGAAAAATCGGGACAGCTCGATATCGTTGTTGAGATCCCAACATTTTACAGCCTTACAATTTCTGAAGGCGCCCCACGGCTATACCTCGCAGATGGCGTGGCTGCAGTAATAGAAGTTAAAACCAAATTGACTAGCCAAGAGCAAACCCGAATAGCGCAACATAAAGAAAAACTGGATCGACTGGTGCGTGACCAAAGTTTCTTTCTGAAAGTTGCAACCACGGTATATGGCAAGAGAATTCCGTATTTCGTTGTCGCTTTTCGAAGTGACATTACGCCCGAGGCGCTTGAATTATTTGCTAAAGAGCGAGGCATTGATGGTATCTTTGTCGTAGAGAGTCAAATTTTTGTTTCCGGGCAAATTGGCGAAGGGGATCATGTGGAATCAAATAGAAAATATCGCTGGGAGGGATTGGCATCCATGATGTATTTCCTCGAAATCCTCCGAACGTCGATCTCCCTGCAGTATGGAAGCATAAAGACGTTTTTCCCATACTTTATGGACAATCAATCCACCACAGGCGACGGAGCAACCTAATGTCAATAATAATCCGATTGTATGGACGATAGTCTTTCACGGTTAAAAAACTTTATTCTGGATGCGAGTCGAGCGACCTACGCATCTGGAGATGAGACCATCAAACAAAAGCAACCCGACGGATCGACGACTTTCGAATACAAAAGAGGCGAGTATTCGTACCATGACAACTATTTTGGCGGTGAGCCTTACGGCGGTCGTGAGGTAGTTTTCTTGAACGATAAACCGATCTGGATGATGGTTTATTATGGTTTTGTGGATGCAAATGCCGAGAAAAAAGAGGTTTATCCTTTTCTTATGCGAGCGCTCTCAAATGCTCCAGCAGAAATGCCTTATCGGGGTCCGCAACTACTCGAGGATGGGTCATGGAAATATGAAAATATACTGACTGGTAATGTAGATCGATTTTCCGGTACCGAGCGAATATTAAAAGACGGAATCTGCGTTTACGAAGCAAGTTACATTGGCGGCCTCGTAGATTGTTAAATTATGCGGATCGAGCAAGTTTTTGGAACGACCATCGGTGACATTGAAAACCATAAATTCAATGCTTTTCTTGGAATTAGTATAGAGAACAAATACTTCTCGAAAGAAAGTATTTCTCAATACGTCCGTTGGATGGACATGGTCTCCAAAGATGCTATCTTGATTCTGATCGCAGACGAAATTCAGGCTATCAACTATCAAGTACTGGGCGGAATGGAGGCCGGAGCCGCCGTGCGACGAGCCGAAGAGCGAGGGCTGGAAATGGCTCGGATTGTTCAAATAGCAGTCGAGGAAATGGAAGGCGAGCTCACGCACCCGATCCATATTTGTCGTTGGGTAGATGTAAAGGGTGAGGATTATAAAAGGGCGCTTGAGGTGATTACGGATTATTGGCATTCCAATCAGGAATTCCGAGAACACATTGTAAAGAATGTCAAAAAGAATTTAGGGAGTCGATCGAAGACTCTTTTCGCACAGCAATTAAACGAACTCTCACGGTATTTACTCGATGAACTTGCGGTAGTTCTTGGCGGCATCGTGATTGATCAGACGGTTTTTAATCTCAATCCGTACCCTGGCCTCGGGACTTGTCAGCTTTTTGCAGACCTGCAAAGCGGTTTGCTATTTCCCGTCTTGACGAAGGCATTGAAGATCAAGCATCCAGTAGCTATGGTCGAAGCGTATGCGGAGTAGGCGATTGCTTAATGCTTTGAACCTATAGCTCCTTTCTCTACTCAGGTTCGAGCATGGTCTTGTGTCTCCTGATCGTCATTTTTATGCACCAATTTCAAGGGCTTTTCTGAGATATGGACTGCTTTGGTGATATTGCCAAAGGCGAGAAAGGTAGTCTTTTAGACGGTTCGAAGTATTATGGCTGATGTCCACCACAAAACGGCGTCATCGCGACGTCGTTTTGCATTTTCGCACCGCATCTCGGTTTGTTATATACTAGGCATATCTATGTTCACCCGCATTTTGATAGGGTTTGCAATTATGTTCCTCGGCATTCTCTTTGTATGGAAAACGGACATCTTCTATAGCATGCTCGGTTCAGTGCCTTGGGCAGACCGTACGTTTGGGGGAGGGGGAACGCGCACGTTTTATAAGCTCTTCGGTGTAGGAATTATTATTATTGGCGTCATGGTCATGACGAACTTGTTTGAAATGATTGTAGGAAGCTTTATTAGTTCACTGTTCGGATTCTAAAGGTATGCGCGCCGGATCTGCACTTCTTTCTGCTGAGATACTCCTTGATATTGCCGGACTTGAAGAAGGGCATACGGTGCTTGATATTGGACCAGGACGCACGGGGCATATTTTATTTCCTGCAGCAACTCGAGTGGGCGCACGCGGGAAGGTTATCGGCCTCGACGTGGTAAAAGAAACGCTCGAAATGCTTGAGGGGGTTCGTCGTCAGTATTTGCTCCACCATGTGGATTTGTTGTGGATGGATATTGAAGGTGAGCACGATGTGCCGCTTTCAGACGTCGATGCTATTTTTGTGGTAAACACGGCTTGGATGTTTAAAAAACATGCAGAGGTTTTTGCAAGACTCGCGCGGAGTTTGGGGAAAGAGGGAAAAATCGTTGTCGTAGATTGGCTTCCCGAGGGCGCACACGCACTTGCGCCACGCTGGGACTTTAGAATTGACCCTCGAAAGCTCGATGTAACGCTTGCGCATACCGGATTGCGTGCTACGGAGCGACTCCAAGTTACCCCGTGGCATTGGGCGCGGGTCTACCGAACATTTTGACGTCTGCCGGACGCTTCGCTACCATGCACGCAACTATGTTGAACATCTTCGACTTCTCATTCTGGTTTGATATGACCCCGGTACGCATGGGAGGTCTTTTCAGCTCGGGATTCTTTGTACTTTTTGCGGGTCTCATTATTGCCGCTACCGTTGCGCGTATCGCAAAACGTAATGCTGAGGTAGATAAAGCAATGAAGCATTTTTTGGAGAATTTTGCAGGAAAAGCAATGACGTTTGGAATTCTCGGTTTATTCTGGCTCTTCTTCTCGTTTGAAGAAATTTCTTTCTTCGGTTCGCGTTTCTGGTTTTTGTTCTGGGCCGTTGGTGCGGTATACGCAGCTCGCAAGCTTTACATTCACTGGAAAAAAGAAATGCCTGAAGAGCGTTTGCGCCGCACGATGAACGCTGCACAAAATAAATATATCCCTCGCCGGTCACGATAATTCCGTCGTGTGCTAGACTGTATTTATGCCCGAAAAAACTCCCCACTCGGTGAGTTCTTTCTTTTATGCCAAGTACAAAACAGGAACAGGGAAATTGGGCGGAAGAATATGCTGCACAGTATTTGCTACGGCTGGGATGGGAGATACTGGCACGACAGTTTAGAACGCGTTTAGGAGAAATCGACATTATCGCGAAAGATCCTATGGGTGTGTGGGTTTTTGTTGAGGTGAAGGCGAGACGATCGCATAGATACGGATCCCCAGAAGAAGCGGTGACGCCTTATAAGCTTAGAAAAATCACGCGCGTGCTTTATACGTATCTCGGAGGCCTTCGTGCCACGAATATCCGCTATCGTATTGACGTTATTGCACTCGATATGTTTCCGCAGAAGCCCATATTTTTGAGGCACTTTCCATCCGTAGGGTAGCTTGCGTTCTCAGGGGCCTTGGTTTATGCTACGAGCATCTGACCTGGCTGCTTGCCAGGTCATTTCTTTACCAAACATATGTCTTCTGTCATTGAACAAGCAATGCGTCAAATCTGTGAGGAAAAAGGTCTCGCGTACGAATCTGTACTTTCTACTATCGAAGCAGCACTTGCTGCGGCATACCGTAAAGATTTTGGTGATAAATACCACAATCTTGAGGCACAGTTCGATCCAGAAACCGGAGGGGTTCGTGTGTTTGATGTAAAAACCGTCGTTGAAGATATTTCCCCCGAAGAGCTCGAGGAGATCCGCCAAAAAGAAGCTGAGGCATCTTCGCTTCGTGAAGCGCGGCGCATCGCGGGAGAAGTTATTCCCGAA
>JBBTSN010000155.1:0-8137 GCA_038078775.1 Patescibacteria group bacterium
GAAAGCCCGGGATGACGGACGAGACTTTACTTCTTAAACTTCACAACAAAATCCTTCACGTACGTTTCAAGTTCTGTCTTCACATCCCCACTCACATCTTTTGTTTCGGTAATGCGCGCAAGAATACCCGCACCCGTTCCCTTCATACTTTCAAGAAGTTGTTGCTCAAAGCGAACAACGTCCTCAACCGCAATATCATCAACATATCCATTGTTGAGTGCAAAAATCACCACGGACTGCTCAGCAAACTTTAACGGCGCATATTGCGGCTGCTTCATAACTTCCATTGCACGACGACCACGCGCAATTTGCTTACGCGTTGCTTCGTCCATATCAGTTGCAAATTGCGCAAATGCCTCAAGCTCACGGTACTGTGCCAAATCAACCTTAAGCGTTTTTGCAACGTTTTTCATTGCCTTGGTTTGTGCTGCAGAACCTACACGAGAAACAGAAAGACCAACGTTAAGCGCAGGGCGCTGTCCCTTATAGAACAAATCGCTCTCCAAATAAATCTGACCATCAGTAATAGAAATCACGTTCGTAGGAATATATGCAGATACATCGCCTCCTTGCGTTTCAATAATAGGAAGCGCGGTAATTGATCCTCCACCGTGTTCTTCGTTCACGCGAGCACTACGCTCAAGTAAACGAGAGTGCAAGTAGAACACATCTCCAGGATATGCTTCACGTCCTGGTGGACGGCGAAGCAAGAGCGAAATTTCACGGTATGCCCATGCGTGCTTAGAAAGATCATCATAGACTATGAGCACGTCTTCACCCTTTGCCATAAAATACTCCGCAAGTGCACAACCAGAATATGGAGCAAGATATTGCATTGCTGCAGGATCAGATGCACCTGCCAAAACAATGGTCGTGTATTCCATTGCACCTGCATCTTGCAAACGCTGCATAAGCTGAGCAACTTTCGATTCCTTTTGACCAATTGCAACGTAAATGCACTTCACGTTTTCACCTTTCTGGTTCAAAATCGTATCAATTGCAATCGCCGTTTTACCCGTCTGACGGTCTCCGATAATCAACTCACGCTGTCCACGACCAATGGGGATGAGTGCATCAATGGCCTTAATACCGGTTTGAAGCGGAACACCAACCGACTTACGTGCCATAACGCCCGGAGCAATTTTCTCAACAGGAGCAAAAGTTTTTGTCGCAACCTCTCCTTTGCCATCAATCATCTCACCAAGCGGATTCATCACACGACCAACACATGCATCTGCAACAGGAATAGAAAGAATACGACCCGTGCTCTTCACGGTGTCTCCCGCCCTTACCTTCGCAGAATCTCCCAAAATCATCGCACCAACAACACCTTCTTCAAGGTTGAGCGCAACGCCCACAATGTCACCCGGAAAGAGCACCATTTCTTGGCTCATCACCGTTGCAAGGCCGCTTACTCGAGCAACACCGTCAGCAACAGAAAGCACCGTACCTACATGCTCTTCATGTGCACCACCAGAAAATGACGCAAGTTCTGCGCGCAAAATGTCTAAAATGTCTGTTTTTTTCGTAGGCATATGTTGGAGAAGTTTGAAGTTGGGAAGTAATGAAGTTCAGAAGTAAGGTAATGGTTTAGCTCACAAGATCCTGAGCACAGCGAAGGATCCTTCCTATCGTCAGGATCTCTAGATGCTTCCCATCGTCAGCATCTTCTTCATCCTCTCAAGCGTACCCACAACCGAACTGTCGAGAATGCGATCATCCATTCTGAGTACCGCTCCTCCGATGAGTCGAGGATCAATGACTGCACGTACTTCAGCGTTCGGAAGAGCTTCAGCAATCTTTTCCTTAAGTGCCGGAGGAATGCGATGCGCCGTTACCAAAGAAACTTCTTTTGGTCCAAACATTTCACCCCACACGCGTTCGAGAATACGGAGAAATGCGGAAGAATCTGGAAGCTTGTGCATGCGCTTCAATTCAGCAAGGAAAGGAACAATTGCAGCTTCACGATCCTTTTCAGGCAATGATTGGAGCGAGCGTAACAGCGCTCGACCAATATTTGTCATTTCTCGTTTCTTCATAGCTAGGTCATCTTGCGAATAACTTCTTCAGCAAGTGATTGTGACTTTTTTTCAGTCACCGCTTCGCCAAGAATTTTTGTTGCTGCAGCGATAGAGATCTCTACAATTTCCTTACGCATCGCAATCATCATGGCATCATGCTCTTCTGTAAGCTGCACTTTTCCTTGAGCAATAACTCGCTCAACCTCCTGCTTCGCAGCAGCAACCATTTCTGTTTTACGCGCCTGAGTTTCTTCAAGCGACTTACGTGCAAATGCATCAGCCTCCTCACGAGCAAAACGCAAAATATCAGCCTTCTCTTTATCTGCATCTTGCAAACGCTTGGTTACAAGCTCTGCATCGCGCACACTTTTCTCAATTTTCTTTTCACGTTCATCAAGTGCAGCAAGAATGGGTTTATACGCAAACTTCCAAAGAACCAAAAGTACAAGAAGGAAGTTTACCAACTGCGCAACAAACAAATCACCACGCAATCCAAACGTTCCCACAACACCCGCAATACCCGAAGCTTTTTCTTCGAGTTCTTCAGTGTGCGTAGCGGGAGCTTCAGGGAGAGGCGTCGTTTCTACGTAAATCGCCAATTGATTCTGTGTATTTTCTGATGACATAATGACACAATAAGTCGGATCTTCTTCCCTCTTTCCATGTTTACACACCGAAAGAGCGGGAGAAGATCTCACTTTTTTACAAAGAGAAAGCAATGATCAGCGCGTAAATAGCAATTGCCTCAGCAAAAGCCATACCAAGAAGCATTGGAGTATTCATCTCCTTCTTTGCCTCTGGATTACGAGCAATACCTTCCATTGCACCACGACCAATAAGACCGATCGCAAGCGCTGGCATCATACCGCCAATAGCGATAGTGAGACCCTTAATAA
The DNA here is from genome assembly GCA_038078775.1 of Patescibacteria group bacterium. Classification (GTDB taxonomy): domain Bacteria; phylum Patescibacteriota; class Patescibacteriia; order UBA9934; family UBA9934; genus JAGORL01. The sequence continues at coordinate 2,918 of JBBTSN010000155.1, forward strand.
ACACTGACATTGTTACTGCATCCATATAATAAAGTTAATTAATGTGACGCGTGCGCTTTCGCACCGCCGTCATGACTTTCCTCGTGTCCATGGTCGTCGTGTGACTCCGTGGCAATAACGAGAAACACCAAGACGAGCGTTGAGAATACGGTTGCTTGAATAAAGCCTACAAGAATCTCAAGGAACATGAAAGGAATTGGTACAAGGAAAGAAACCAATCCAAGCATGACTCCGATAAGAACTTCACCGGCGAACACATTCCCAAACAAACGAAGTGAAAGCGAAGCAACCTTCGCAAACTCACTTGCAATTTCGATAATCCCTACAAAGAATTCAATGACTGCCGTAATAAATGCCATGGGACCCTTAGGGATTGCACGAAAAATACCACGAATATTCACGAATTTACTAAAGTAGTTGATGAAACCTTGAATACGTATGCCCGTAAACTGCACGTACACAAGCGAAAGTACCGCAAGTGCAAGCGTCATGTTGAGGTCTGCCCCCACCGGACGCAAGAGTGGAAGCAATTCCACACCCCCATGTCCCACCACGTCGGTCGCGACCGACGTGGCCATACCCCACACTCCAATCGTACCCGTACCAGGCATAAGCCCGATCCAGTTACTAAAGAGCAAAAAGAAAAAGATGGTTCCTACAAGCGGCAAAAAAGCACGAGACTTTTTGCGATCACTCGTAACGCCATCCATTTGCTCAAGGTACCACACGAGCGCTGCCTCAAACACATTGTGAATACCCCGCGGAACAAGCGCGCCCTTGCGACGAGACACCACAAAAGCAACACCCACAAAGAACACTACCGCAATCCATGCGTTAATCATGGAATTGGTAATCGGAAAGCCTGCAAACGAAAAGATTTGTTCCGCAGCAAGCGCCGCAGGAGCAAATTTAAGCATTTCGTTCGCATGACGCTTCATCATAAAAAAGTTCCAAAAAACCGGCGCTAGTATACCGCAGGTTTTTACGCAAAGCAAGATTTTGTGGCGGAACATGGGGATGAAGAGATATTGGCTTATATTAGCCACTTTCCTTGACAAAACAGTATTTTTTTGCTATACTTCATCTTGTGTCTAAATACAGAAACTCTCTTCCAAAGAAAAAGAACGCACCCTAAAAAGTGCGTTCTTTTTCTTTACAAACCTTCATCCCACGTTACTCGCCCATCCCCCATCACATCAATCGCATCTCCCAAATACTTTGGTTGTACACGGAAAAGCACTTCAAAAAAAGCTTTAATACGCGAAGGAATTTCACGCATACGATACGCATCTTGCGCAACATACGGCTCAAGTGAAGCAGAAACACCCTGCACTTCAATTCCCTTGGCTTCCGCAATATACAGCGCACGGGGCAAATGAAAATCTTGCGTTACAATCACCGCATTTGTCACACCAAAAACTTCCGCAGCGCGCGTCATAGTGTCATACGTATCAAACCCTGCATGATCAAGAAAAATATCGTCCGCATCTACTCCACGGTCAATGAGCCACACCCGCATGGCATTCACCTCATCATACTGAACCTGCCCATCATCACCCGAACAAAGGATCTTTTCCACTCGCCCATCGTCATACAATGCAAGTGCAACCATGAGCCGATCACGCAACACATCAGACGGCGTCTCATCACGCTTCAACCCCGCACCCGGAACAATTACTACCGAAGCCTGTGCCTCACTCGCATCAACAATGAAAGATTCCCCTTTTACACGTACGTAAAAAGAAACGAGCACCAAAAAAATACTTACAGAAAAAAAGCTGATAAGAAACAGACGAGTGCCGCGCATGAGTGTCATACAACTATTCGTATCTGAGTGCTTCAATCGGATCAAGCTTTGCGGCACGCTTTGCGGGGTACCAGCCAAACGCCACACCAACTATTGTAGAAACAACAACGGATGCAACAATTGCCTCTGGAGGGATAATAAGCTCCCAGCCATCAACAATATTTCCAAGAATTGCCGCAATAACAATGGAAAGCCCAACGCCAATCAACATTCCCAAAATCCCTCCTGCAACCGTAAGAAAAACCGCTTCAACCAAAAACTGTCGTAAAACCTCTTTTGACGTTGCGCCAATTGCTTTACGCAATCCAATCTCTTTTGTACGTTCGGTCACGGAAACAAGCATGATATTCATAATCCCAATGCCACCAACCACAAGCGAAATGGCCGCAATCGACGCAAGAAGAAGCGTAAGGGCAGAACCTACAACACCAATCGTTTGCGCGGCATCTTCTTGGCTCGAAACCGCAAAATCATCTTTTGATAAAATACCTTCTGGATTATCAAGATTATGTGAGTCACGCAAAATCCAACGCGTCTCTTCTTCGGCGGCATCAATATCCGTTGTTGCGCGTGCAGCAATGTAGGTAAGATAATCAGATCCTACAACATTACGAAGCGCAGTAGTTACCGGAAGATACACTTGTACATCGAGGTTCGTAAAAAAACGACTTCCTTGCTTATCAAGCACTCCAATAACCTTATAAGAACCATTTTTAAACGTCACCCTTTGGCCAATGGGATCGGCATCGCCAAACATATCCTCGGCCGCGTCGGAACCAAGAACAACAACCATTGCATAACTATCAACATCAGACTCATCAAAATAACGACCGCTCGCAATCGTAGCCGGAAACACTTCAAGCTGATATTCATCAACACCCACGACATTGGTAAAAAAACTCGCATCTCCTCCATTCACCGTTGTATTAGTAAGCGTTTGGGCAGAAACGAAAGAAAACGGACCTCTGCGGCGCATGGCCTCAACATCATCGAGCGTAATCGTTTGTTCAACAAACGGACTTGGCGGACCACCTTCGGTATCTCCCGCGCCAGACTCAACGAAAATTTGATCAGAACCCAAATCGGCAACTTGATTCAAAATCAATCCTTGCGCGCCCTGACCAATAGACAACATTAAAATAACTGCCGCAATACCAATCACAATACCAAGCACGGTTAAAATCGCTCGAGATTTATTTCGAGTAAGCGACTGAAGCGCGGATTGAATGAGGTCATTTGTTTGCATAGTTGCAGTGTCATCCTGACGTAAGGAAGGATCTCCCACCCGATCACTCAGTGACAGTCCCTAGGAGATCCCTCCTGGCGTCGGGATGACATACGCCCCGCAAAAAATACCACCATTCACTTCAAACTCATAACTCAAAACTTCCCTACTTCTCCAAAATCCTTCCATCCTTCATGCGAATTACCCGCTTTGCGTAGGCCGCAATGTCAGGCTCGTGCGTCACTATCACAATCGTCTTTCCCTGTTTGTTCAAATCGGTAAGTAACTCCATCACATTCTCCGAAGAAGCCGAATCAAGGTTTCCCGTAGGTTCATCTGCAAAAATAACATCTGGCTCGTTTACCAGCGCACGCGCAATAGCAACACGCTGACGTTGACCGCCCGAAAGCTGACTTGGCACATGATCCATACGATCACCCAACCCAACGGAACGAAGCGCCTTTTCTGCACGCGCCCGACGATCTTTTTGCGGAACGTGCGCATACATCATGGGAAGAATAACATTATCGATCACCTTTGCTTTAGGAAGCAAGTGAAACGCCTGGAACACAAAGCCCACTTCTGTTTTTCGCATGAACGCAAGCTCATCTTCAGTTAACCGCGAAACCTCACGTCCCTTAAACTCATACGTGCCTTCCGTAGGATGATCGAGAAATCCAAGAATGTGCATGAGCGTAGATTTTCCACTTCCCGAAGGTCCCATGAGTGCAACAAAATCTCCTGCATGCACATCTAAATCAACACCACGCAAAACCGTCGTAACGATATCGCCGTTTTTGTAGTCTTTCATAAGACCACGTAAGTGCATGAGAGCAGTGTGGGACATAGTATATTCGTCATGCCGGGCTTGACCCGGCATCCAGCGTCTATAGGAATTTTAGGGAAAGATCTTCCCAAGTAGGATTCATCTTTTCAATTAACTCGATTTTCCAGGATCTCTTCCAATTCTTTAACTGCTTCTCCCGCATGATCGCTCCTTCGATAGATACACCTGACTCGAAGTAAACAAGATGTATTGTCTCATATTTTGAGGAAAAGCTCTCATGTATCTTCTGTTTATGCTCGTTCAATCTTCGTATCAAATCATTCGTAACTCCTATATATAAAGTTCCGTACCGTCTATTTGTAAGGATATAGACAAATGCACTCATAGACGATAGATCCCGGGTCGGTGCCCGGGATGACGAGACCCACTAGTTCCCCTTGAGTGAAGTAATAATCGTTTCACCCTCACTCACGCCACTCAAGATTTCAAGGTATCCATCGTCAGCGCGCATGCCAACCGTTACGGTACGCTTTTCAAAATCACCCGCTTTTTCAAATGGAATACGAACATACTTCACGCCATCTTGCTCAAGCACCGCACGTTGAGAAACGAAGAGCGCGTTTGTTGACTCTGCGGTACGGATCGTAACGTCAGCCGACATACCAGAACGAATATCAGTTGCAGACTCATCTCCCGAAAGCACAATCGTCGCTTCGTAAAACACTACACCTTCAATAACTTTTTCTGCAGGGTCAATTGCCCCAACAACTGCGGTAAACACACGGTCATCACCAAACGCATCAAAAGTAACCGTTGCGAGATTTCCCAAAGAAACCTTGGCAATATCAGACTCAGAAATATCGACCGGGATTTTGAACTGACCCGCATCAGCATGCACGGTAGCAAACGTTACTCCGGCAGATGCCTGCTCGCCAACGTCAGCAAACAAATCCGTAAGAATACCGTCAATCGGCGAAACAATAATTGATTTTGCATAACGTGCTTGCGCACCAGAAACATCAGCACGAAGCGAGGCGAGATCGACTGCACGAGGAGAAGCCTCAACCTTCGCAAGCGACGCCTGTGCCTGAGCAACATCAGCCTCACGAGATGCGACCGCTGCCCCAGCAATAGTTACACTAGCTTGCGCAACGGCAATATCATTCTCTTCAGCAATTTGTGCAGCAGCAAAACTCTGCGTAGAAGCCTCAAGGGTATTTTGTGCAGCAAGCTCGGAAGTTTCTGCATTTAATTGTACGAGAGTATATGCCTGCTCTGCATTCGCAACATCAGCCGCATCAGTTTGCAAAGCATTACGCGCGGTTTCAATCGTAGCCTTAAATGCATTAATGTCATCAAGCGAACAAGAAACCGTATCAGAAACGGTTTGATCGAGTACCC
>JBBTSN010000156.1:0-14002 GCA_038078775.1 Patescibacteria group bacterium
GTAGTGCGAAATGTGCAGAAATATCTCGTGCCTTTTTTCTTGTTGACGGTGGGGGTTCTTTGCGTGGGTGCTTTACCCGTTGTGAACTTTGCTCACTTTACATTTGTTTCTTGGTCCGAATGGGTATTGCCTCTTGGAGTGATTCTTTTTTCTTTGAGTGCGATTTCTGCAGTTCCTGAAATGCGCGATGCGCTTCGTGGGAATGGGGTACGTTTACATCGTGCGATCTTTTTAGGTATGTGTTTAGTGGCGCTTGTGTATGCGCTTTTTACTGCAGTAGTTGTGGGAATTACGGGTTCTGGCACGCCGTCTCAGGCGATTGCGGCGTTTGCGGGTGTTGCGCCTTGGATGGTACTTCTTGGTTCAATACTTGGGTTTACAACGGTCACTACGGCATACGTTCACGTGGGTTCTGCGCTCATCAATACCCTTTTGTACGATTTTCGTGTGCGTTATGTTTCTGCCTGGATGTTGATTGGTGGTGTGCCTTTTCTGGCGGTACTTTTTGGCGTTCATGACATTATTGGCGTATTGCAATATGCAGGTGGAGTACTTGGTTCGCTGATGAGTATTCTTGTTCTTCTCGCCTACGAAAAAGCACGCAGGATGCATCAGTTGCCTGGTGCTGCACGTGTGGTTTCTCCTGTTATTGTTTTTGGAATTTTCGCAGTATTTTTTGTGATGTTAGTGATGACGTTAAGAGGATAAACGGATTTGACGGATGTGACTGATGTGACGGATATGATGTGAGTCGGGTTAGGGGGTTGTGAAGAGAAAGATCCTGACGTAAGGAAGGATCCAGGGGACCGATAGATTCAAAAGTGAAAAAAGAACATTCTCTTTCCAGCCCCACCCCCAAGAAAATCGCGGGATGAAGTGTATGTACTTTTGTATGTAGAATTGTATATACATTTCTACATACATTGAAAAATGAAAAAATAAAATCCCCGTTCGCTCTCACTTATCTCGCACCCCATCACAACTCGATCTCACTTCATATTTTCACATAGGGCCTCTCTGGATCCTTCCCTTCGTTACCTCAGGGCAAGCTCTTACGTCAGGGATCTTTCTCCTCACTTGTCTATTCCCTTGCACGTTCCTGCACATCTTTTGCCTTGATGACGTTCATGAGGAGATAGGCGACGGTGAGGGGGCCGACGCCTCCGGGGACTTGGCTTAAGAAGCCGGCATGACCTTCAAGATTAAGTGATGCGTCGCCGCGTACTTTTCCTTCGGGGGTTTTGTTTGTTCCGACGTCAATAACGATTGCAGAATTTTTTACCATATCTCTCGTGAGGAACCCAAGTTCGCCTAATGCGACAACGATAATATCTGCAACGCGGCAAATATCTGCATAACCGGAGGTTTCTCGCGAGATCCATTCGGCTTCTACTCCGTTTTCTTTGAGTAATTCAATGATAGGTTCGGCAAAAATTGGGCTGTTTCCCAAAATAACCGCAGTTCTTCCTTTGAGGGGCTGACGTGTTGCTTGAATGAGCCGCATGATGGCAAGTGCAACAGGGGGAACAAGAAGAGGCTCATCGGCAAGAAGGGCTTTGCGATTTTCTGAGTGAAAGCCATCGACGTCTTTTGTGGGGTGAATTGCGTCGATGATGGTGTTGGTGTCGAGGTGTTTTGGAAGGGGGAGTTGCACGAGAATGCCGTTGATGTCGCTTCGTTTGTTGAGTTCGTGAATTTTTTTAATAATATCTTCTTCTTTTGCCTTTTCTGAGAAGAAATGCTTTTCAACGTAGATGCCTACTTCTTTTCCTGCGGTTTCTTTGAGTGAGACGTAGAGGTGTGAAGCGGAGTTGTCTCCCACAAGAATAACGCCCAGGCCGGGTGGCTGACGAAGGTCGGCTACACGCTGCGCGACTTTTTCTTTGATGGTTTGAGCAAGAACGATTCCGTTGAGAATTTCCGTCATAGATAGTCGAAAGTATGCAAAATTTTGCGTAAAAAAGCAACGTTGTTTTGTATTTTTCTCAATGTTATGCAATGTGCCAAAATTGTTTGAGTACGGTTTTTGCTTGCGGATGTATGGTGAATTTTTCAAGATTGTTGGGCGTTACCCATTGAAAATCATCGTGTTCTTCGCTAAGGATAACATCGCCTGTCGGTGCTTCACATCGAATAAATAAACCGACGATGTGATGGGGAACATTTCTTATTGTAGGAAACCATTCGTCTATTGTAATGGGTTCTTTGATGACGATATCGGTTAAGCTGGTTTCCTCCCGGACTTCACGCAAAAGTCCATTTTTCCATGACTCTCCTGGTTCAATACGTCCACCGGGAAAATCATAACTGCCGTGTCGAGAACCTTCTTCGTATTTTTTTGCTTCGCGTATGAGGAGTATTTTATTGTCACGTGCGATCAGCGCTTTTGTTGCAACGCGTTGTTTTATTGATTCGGATGTCATAGGTGGAGTTTTTGTGCGAATATACTGAGTTCATTCATTGGTTGATCCTGTCGTTCCGGAATATTTTCGTATGAACCTACGAGTTTTCGCGTGCTTCCGAGAGAAGGAAAGACATGAAAATGAATATGTGGCTCTGTTGAGTGCACACCGGAATTTTGTGTAACAAGAACATCTTGCCTTCCGACATTTTTTACGATCATCTTTATATCTTCAAGAAGCGTGAGGAATCCTTGAGTTGCTTCTGCGGAGAGATCGTGAAAAGAAGAGACGTGGTCCTTTGGAAGAACCAGAATATGCTCTGGTTTAAGTGGGGCTTTGCAGATAATTGCAAAAGCGTACTTGTTTTTTTTTACGAGGCGAGGTTCATGATATGCGGCGCAAAGCTCGCAGGATGAATTCATAGATCTGAAGAGAACTTTTGTAAAATGTGCATTGCATCTTCTGCTCTTTTTGTAGGTACAAAAAGATGGTCGTGATAAAAGGCTGAAATTGCGTTGACACTTATTCTTGCTTCTGCAAGTTTTTTGGTGATTGCTGCGAGAAAGCCGATTGCTTGAAGGTTTGAGTGAACAGAGAGTGTAATAAAACTCCATGTTGTCTCGTAAGGAATGTGCTGAGACAGTGCTTGTTCTGTGGTGATGATTGCGGTTTTCCCTTCTTTTTCTTGAAAGACCATTATAGGGTTTATGTTTTGGAGTTGGTTTTCTGTAACCGTGGCAAAAACATATGTTCCTTCCCGAAGTTCAGGATTCATGGTTTTGAGAAGGGTGTTGAGGTTTGAGATTCCTGACATATGTTTTGATAAAAGTGGGAGATCCCTCGCGTACGCTCGGGATGACAAGGGGCTCAGCTTAGCTTTCCCACTCCTTTGCGAATAATGGACGTTCTTGCATGAAGGCGTGGATTTCGGAGCGGACGATGTCGAGTTTTGCGGTGTCGCCTTTTGAGGTGAGCGCAGTGTCCATCCAGGTGACTACTTGTTCCATGTCTTCCGGCTTAAGCCCGCGGGTGGTGATGGCAGGGCTTCCCATGCGCAGGCCACTTGGGCGGAACGGAGGGAGGGGATCGTTTGCAATGCTGTTGCAGTTTGCGGTGATGCTTATGGAATCGAGGATGTTTTGTGCTTCTCGGCCGTCGATGTTGCGACTGGTCATCATATCGATTTGGAGAAGGTGGTTGTCGGTGCCGTTGGTGACAAGTTTGTAGCCGTGTTTCATGAGCTCGTCTGCAAGTGCTTTTGCATTTGCGAGAACTTGTTCGCCGTAGACTTTGAAGTTGGGTTGCAATGCCTCTTTGAAGCAGACGGCTTTTGCGGCGATGGAATGCATGTGCGGTCCACCTTGGAAGCCGGGGAACACTTGGCGATCGATGAGCGTAGGAATGTTTTCGATGGTTTTTTCTGGAGCTTTGAGCGGATTGCTGACGATACCTTTGCTGAGAATCATTCCGCCGCGAGGACCACGAAGCGTTTTGTGTGTTGTGGTAGTGAGCACGTGAAATCCAAAATCAAATGGATTTGGAAGTACTTTTCCAGCGATGAGTCCGGCGATGTGCGCAACATCGGCCATGAGAAGCGCTCCTACCTCGTTTGCGATTGCGGCAAACTTTGCGTAATCCAAACTGCGTGGGTATCCACTAAATCCTGCAAGAATAATTTTTGGTTTTTCTTTGAGGGCTACTTGACGCATTTCATCAAAATCGATTTCACCGGTTTCTACATCTTTCATGCCGTAGCGTACGAAGTTGTAGAGCTTTGCACTCCCGGTAACGGGGTGACCGTGGGTGAGGTGACCGCCGTGGTCGAGCTTCATGGCAAGCACGGTGTCTCCCGGTTCGAGCCATGCTTGGTATACGGCAATGTTTGCGGGAGCGCCCGAATGTGGCTGGACGTTTGCATGGTCTGCGCCGAAGAGTTGTTTGGCGCGATCGATAGCAAGTTGCTCAATAACATCGACATTTTGGCATCCTCCGTAGTAGCGTTTTTTTGGATAGCCTTCTGCGTATTTGTTGGTTGCGATAGATCCGAGTGCTTCAAGAACCGCGGGGGAGACAAAGTTTTCGGAAGGGATCATTTCAAGGCCTTCGCGCTGGCGTTGTTCTTCGGCAATGAGGGCTTGTGCGATGTCGATGTCTTGAGTGGAGAGATTTGGAAACATAAGAAAGTTAGGAAGTTAGGAAGAGATGAAGTTATGAAGATGGTAACGGTATTTATTCCATAGATGTTCGGATGATAGGTGAAGAGGCTTCTTTTGTGGAGGAAGTTATCCAACTTTGAGAAAGTGTTGTATCTTAAAGGTGCTTTGTTTTTATGAAAAATATTACTTTTGTTACTTCAAATCCCAATAAAGCTCGAGAAGTAGAGAGCATTCTTGGCACAGATAATCTTGCAATGCGGTCGCTTGAGGTTTCTGAAATTCAGTCTTTTTCTCTTGAGGAAATCGTGCGAGCAAAGGCTGAAGAAGCGCAGAGACAAATGAATGAAGCGGTTTTGGTTGAAGACATCGCTATCGATCTTCCGGTTCTTAAGGGTTTTCCTGGACCGTTTGTGAAGTTTTGGGAGAAAGTGGGAGGACATGACGCTGCGGTAGAGATTGCGGAAAAGCTGGGGGATGCTCGTGCTACGGTGCGGTGTGGTGTTGGGTATGCCGATGGAGATCAATTTTTATATGTGGAAGGAAAGGTAGATGGAACATTTGTTGCAAAACGGGGAGATGAAGGGTGGGGTTTTGATTTTTATTTTGTTCCTCAAGGAGAAACGCAGACGTATTCTGAAATGGGGCCTGATGCGAAGAATCTCATTTCTCATCGAAGAAAAGGTTGGGAGTTGATGCGAAGTGTGTTGCGAGAAAGAGGTATTCTTGAGTAGTACTATGGATTTTATTTTACTCATGCAAGAGCGGTTTGGAGTGGTGTTTAGAGAGCACGAACTCCTTGCAAAACATTTGAATATTCGTATTGGAGGTCCTGCGCGTTTTTTTGTTGAGGTGAAAACTGAGCAAGATGTGCTTGATGCCATGCGTATTGCTCGCCAAAATGATGTTGCGTATTTTGTGCTTGGAGGAGGATCTAATACGCTTGCAGCTGATGAAGGGTGGAATGGTTTAGTGATTAAGATGACGAATCGGAATTTGGTTATTGACGGTACAAAAGTTGTTGCTGATGCGGGGGTTATTTCTGCGCTTGTTGCGCGTAAAACGGCTGAGCTTGGGCTTAAGGGTTTTGCGTGGGCGATTTCTTTGCCGGGAACCATGGGCGGGGCTGTGCGCGGAAATGCAGGATGCTTTGGGGGGGAGATGAAAGATACGGTAACGTCGGTGCGTGTTATTCGTGATGGGGCTATTGTAGAGATACCTGCACGCGAGCTTCGCTTTGGATATCGGCATAGTATTTTTAAGGATGTTGATCATGCGGGAGATGTTATTTTTTCCGTTACCATGGAATTAGTTCAGGATTCAAAAGAAGAACAGATGGCGCTTCTTGAAAAGTATCTTGCATCACGAAAATCGTCACAGCCCCTTGGTTCGTCTTCTGCGGGATGTATGTTTAAGAATTTTAATTTTACAGATAAGACGGATATTGAACGGATAGTAACGGATAGCGAGGTCCCTGAATCTATGCTCACTCAACACCGGATTGCTGCGGGGTGGATTATTGAGCAATTGGGATTAAAGGGATTACAGGTTGGAGATGCGCAGGTTTCTGATGTGCATGGGAATTTTCTTTTGAACAAAGGTCATGCAACTGCGAAAGACATCGCGATGCTCATTGGACGTATTAAAGTTGCGGCACGTGAGAAATACGGAATTGAGTTACAAGAAGAGGTGCAGTTTTTGGGATTGTAAAAGTGCATAACGACTTGTTTTCGTTCTTAGTGAGTGCTAAAAAGGAAGGGAAGATTCTTTACTAAGATCTTATGCGTATTACCGAAATTCATGGCATGAATATTGAGCTTACTGATGCCATTCGTACACATATTGAAGAAAAAATAGGCTCGCTTGAAAAAATGTGTGCGCAGTATTCTCCGTGTGATGTTGCGGTTGAAGTTGGGAAGACAACGAACGGTCAACAGAAGGGTGATATTTGGAAGGCGGAAATGACGATGACGATTCCAGGGCATTCGCTTCGCGTTGAGCGTGTTACTGATGATTTGTATGCGGCAATTGATTTGGCAAAAGATGCATTGAAACAGCAGCTTGCCGAGATAAAACGTTAAGAGAGAGGCGCCGTTGTGGCGCCTTTTCTTTTTGTGATAAATATCGTACGCTGACGGTATTCTATGCCTTTTCTTTCTTCATTTTCCCATGTGCATTGCGTTGGCATTGGTGGTATTGGTGTTTCCGGCGTTGCGCGTTTTTGTAAAGCACACGGGAAGGGCGTGAGCGGATCTGATATTGTGCAAAGTGAGTTAACCGATCAGCTTGTTCGGGAGAATATTGAAATTCATATTGGAGAATCTGATGCGTCATGGATTCCTGCAGGATGTGATTTGCTTGTGTATTCTGAGGCGGTTCCGGAAACCGCGCCCGAGCGTGTTGAGGCGGCAATGCGCGGCATTCGTCAGCTCGGACATTTTGGGTTTATGGGGGAACTTTCAAAGGATTTTCGCACGATTTGTATATCGGGAACCAACGGAAAATCTACCACAACAGCAATGACGGGAAAGATTTTTGAGGCTGCAAAGTTAGATCCCACCGTATTTGTGGGTTCACTTGTTCCTGGATGGGAAATGGGAAATGTTCGTGTTGGCGAGAGCAATATCTTGATTATTGAAGGTGATGAATATAAAAAGAAAATGCTTGCGCTTTATCCGGAGGTAACGTTGATTACGAATATTGAGGCGGATCATTTAGACGTCTACAAAGATCTTGCGGATATTGAGAATGCATTTCATCAATTGTGCGAGCAGACCACGGGTGTGATTTTTTTGAATCCTGTTGATGCGCAAAAAGGGATTGTGTGTGGACATGAAAAGGCTGACCCTCGTTTATATGGTGAAGCGCTTCATCATGCAGTTCGTCATACATCTGAAGGTGTACAGTCTCTTGCAATGGAAGCGCCGGTTATTTCTTGGCTCCCGTTTTTTAAAAGACATGTGGGAGACTTACGTCTCCAGGTTCCGGGGGAGTTCAATATGATGAACGCACTTGGAGCGGTTGCGATTGCCGATGTATTTGGTATTTCCTTCGATGTTATGCAGAAGGCACTTGAGGATTTTACGGGTATTTGGCGACGGTTTGAGCGCGTAGGAGAATTCAGCGGAGCCATTGTTGTTTCGGATTACGCGCATCATCCAACGGCCATCAAAGGAACGCTTGCCGCTGCAAAAGAATTTTTTCCTGGTAAGCGCATTGTTGCGCTTTTTGAACCGCATCAACATAGCCGTACCAAGGAATTGTTTAACGATTTTGTAACATCGTTTGATGATGCGGATGTACTTGTGTTGTCTGAGGTGTATGGCGTTGCAGGAAGAACGGAAGAAAAAGATCGTGTTTCAAGTTTAGATTTGTTGAATGCAATTGAGGCTCGTCTTCCGGCGGGGGATCCTCGCGTAGGGCTAAGGCATTTTGTAAAAGATTTAGAGGAAGCAGAAAAGATGCTGCGAGAGATTGTTCAACAAGATGATGTGGTGTTGATTATGGGTGCAGGAAATGTTGATAAAGTTGCGAGAAACTTAGTTAGATTCTGACGATAGGAAGAATCTCTCGAAAGTGTGTCTATCATCTCTGTTTACAAGTCTCTTGGCGAAACGCCGTTGCAGACACTTGATGCGCTTCGTGTGGAGCGGCCTGAGCTTGCGCATGAGCCGATGACGTATGCGGGGCGACTTGATCCTATGGCGGAGGGTTTGCTCATTGTGCTTACCGGAGAAGACCGGCATCGCGCAAAAGAGTTTCAAAAGCTTGATAAGACGTACCGGGCGACGTTTGTGTTGGGGTTTGGTTCGGATACGGGTGATACGTTGGGATTGCTTACTCGTCATGCCGGGCTCCGACCCGGCATCCAGCGCAATAAAGAAGATGCTGGACCCCGGGTCAAGCCCGGGGTGACGAAAAACATTGAAAGCATCCTCCTTGGTGATCATGAGGTATTGATGCCGGTGTATTCGTCGTATAAAGTAAAAGGAAAGCCGCTGCATGTTTGGGCGAAGAGCGGTCGTTTGAGTGAGATTGAAATTCCGCGTCGGGTTATGCATGTGGATGCGGTGCGGGATGTTGAGGTGAACACGATGTTTGCAGATGTGTTTTTAAAATCAATAATTGAGGGAATCGGAAAAGTTTCCGGAGATTTTCGGCAAGAAGAGATTGTAAAGCGATGGAAGGAGGTGATGCGTGATGTAAAGGACGTGACTCTTGTTTCGTGTGAGCTTGATGTGGCGAGTGGAACGTATATTCGTTCATTGGCTGGTGTTTTGGGGGAACAATTGCAAACATGGGCGCTTTTGTACCGTCTGGTTCGTACCCGAGTAGGGGACTTTTCCCTTTTATGATGCCATTCTTACGTATCTGCGAACTTCACGGATTTCTTGTTTGAGATCTTGGTGCATACGGTCCATTACGGGGAGCACGTTATCGGTTATGGTTTCCGCAATTTCAACACGGATTTCTTGCTTGAAGGTGGAAAACTCGCTTCTGAAAGCGACGAATCGTGCGTCCATTTCATCTCGAATATCTCGTTTAATGTCTTGCGTTTGCTGATCAAGTGCAGACTTGAGCTCGCTTCTCAGTTCAGATTTTTGTTCTGTGAGCGCAACCTGAAGATCGGCTCGCCACATGGTGGAAAGTGAATGGGTGAGTTCTTTGGAGAGTTCTTCTTTGAGATCCTTTTTGAGAATCTGTCCGAACTCAAGTAAGTCTTTTTTGGTAAGTGCCATATATATTGGGGAGTATACGGGGCAATGCGTCTGCGTATGTATGAGTATATCAACGCTTGATGTTCTGTGAAGGCTTGGCGGATATGCCCGTATCCTGGTTGTCTTTTCTTTTAAAATCAGGCACACTCATGAGCGTTTTGAGGCTTGGCTTAGGATAGGCAAAGCTTCACCTAATATAAAAATATGGGATTCTTGAGTAAATTCTTTCCAGATGGTAATGCGCGTGTTATCAAATCTTTAAAAAAAGATGTTGAACGCATGAATGCTTTTGAAGATGTTCTCAAGGCGCTTTCCGACGATGCTCTTAAAGAGAAGACAGCGGAATTTCGTACTCGTCTTGCTTCGGGTGAGAAGCTTGAGACAATGCTCAACGAGGCATTTGCGGTGTGTCGTGAAGCGGCTCGTCGTACCCTTGGCCAGCGTCATTATGATGTGCAGCTTATGGGCGGTTTGATGTTGCACAAAGGCGGTATTGCTGAAATGCGCACCGGTGAAGGTAAGACGCTTACGGCAACCGTTGCGGTGTACGCAAATGCACTTGTGGGAAAAGGTGTGCATTTGATTACGGTGAACGATTATCTTGCAAAGCGTGATGCAGCATGGATGGGCCGGGTGTTTCATTTTCTCGGATTAACGGTTGGCTGTATTCAGCATGAAAGCGGATACGTTTTTGATAGTAACTTCCGTGCTCCTGAGCAAACTCAGGAAGAAAAAGAGGCGAACGCAGAAAAGAGTGGATATAAAGTACAGATGGACTTTTTGCGCCCGGGTTCTCGTAAAGATGCGTACGCGGCCGATATTACCTATGGAACAAACAATGAATTTGGTTTTGATTATTTGCGTGACAACATGGCGCAAACTGCTGAGGCTATGGTGCAGCGCGGTTTGCACTTTGCCATTGTTGACGAAGTTGACTCTATCTTGATTGATGAAGCACGTACCCCGCTGATTATTTCTGCGCCTGCGGAAGAATCTTCTGACACGTATTATCGTTTTGCAGAGATTGCGAAGTCGCTTGTAAAAGATGAAGATTATAATATTGATGAAAAATTACGCACGTCTACCTATACTGAAAAAGGTTTGCAGAAGATTGAGGCTGCGCTTGGCGTATCGAATCTGTACGAAACGGGTTTGGCGAATATTCATCATGCTGAGCAAGCGCTTCGTGCGCAGGCGCTTTTCACGAATGACAAAGAATATGTTGTTCGTAATGGTGAAGTAGTTATCGTTGATGAGTTTACAGGTCGTATGATGGAGGGTCGCCGTTATTCTGATGGTCTTCATCAAGCAATTGAAGCAAAGGAAGGTGTGAAGATTCAACGCGAGAGCAAGACACTCGCAACGATTACCTTCCAGAACTATTTCCGTTTGTATACCAAGCTTTCAGGTATGACGGGTACGGCCGTAACGGAAGCTGAGGAGTTTGCGAAAATTTATAACTTGGACGTAACGCAGATTCCCACGCATCGCGATAATAAGCGTAATGATTTGTCTGACAAGATTTTTAGAAATGAACAAGGAAAGTGGATGGCGGTTGTGCGTGAGGTAAAAGAGCGTCATGAAAAGGGCCAGCCGGTGCTTATTGGTACGGTTTCTATTGATAAAAACCAATTGCTTTCAAAGGCCCTTACTGCTGCAGGAATTCAGCACAAAATGCTTAATGCAAAAAATCATGAACAAGAAGCTGAGATTATTGCACAGGCTGGTCGTAGAGGTGCGGTAACGCTTGCGACCAACATGGCAGGTCGTGGTGTGGACATTTTGCTTGGAGGAAATCCGCAAGATGCTGATGAAGCAAAGGCGGTACGTGAGCTTGGAGGTCTGCTTGTTATTGGTACTGAGCGTCATGAAAGTCGTCGTATTGATAACCAGTTGCGAGGTCGTGCGGGTCGCCAGGGAGATCCTGGAGAAACGCAATTTTTTGTATCGCTTGATGATGATTTGATGCGTATTTTTGGATCAGATCGTATTAAAAGTATGATGAAGTCACTTGGTATTCCGGACGATGAAGCGATTGTGAGTAGTATGGTGACACGTTCACTTGAAAAAGCTCAGCAACGTGTTGAGGGGCATCATTTTGATACGCGTAAGCATGTGCTTCAGTATGATGATGTGCTGAATAAGCATCGTTTGGCGGTGTATACCGAGCGTCGTGGTTTGGTAACGGGGGAACGCGCTGATGCTCATGAAGAGGTGATGCGCATGATTGAGGCTGAGGTTGAGCGTGTAGTTCATTTTCACACCACGATTGATACTCATGCAGTTCCTAAGGAATTTGCAGAAGGTGAGGCGGAAGGTGATTGGAATCCAAAAGAAATGGTTGAGACATTTAATACGATTGTTACGCTTTCCGAAGAAGAGAAAATTGGGTTGTATGCGTGCATTCCTGAACTTTCAAAGGACAAAGAAAAGTTGTTGAACGATCGTACGCGATTGATTGAAGAAACGCTCTCTATTGTTCGTGCTCGCGTTGTAAAGGCGACTGAAGACTTTGGTGATGAAGAAAAGGTGCGTCGTTTGGAGCGGAGTTTGTTGCTCCGTTCGATCGATGGAGCATGGATGCGTCATCTTGATGATATGACGTACTTGCGTCGTACGATTGGATTGCAGGGCTATGCACAGCGTGATCCGCTTGTAGAGTATAAGAAGGAATCGTTCCGACTTTATGCTGCGCTTCGGGAAGATATTGCAAAAGAGGTCGTGTATAACGTCATCAAAATGCTTTCTCAGGCATTTGCTGCACAGAAGTTCCTTTCCTCAGCTCCTGATTTGTTGAAACAGGCCGCAAAAATGTTTGGTGGGCAGAATGGTGCGAGTGGTCAGAGTGGGTCGATGGGCGGATGATATGAAAAAAAGAAATAAAAACTACGCATTTATTGACAGTCAGAATCTCAATCTCGCTATTCGAGCGCAGGGTTGGAAATTAGATTTTGATCGTTTTCGTGTTTATCTCCAGGATAAATATCATGTCGAGAAGGCGTATCTTTTTATCGGATATATTCCAGGAAACCAAAATCTTTATACCAATTTACAGAATGCTGGTTTCACTTGTATTTTTAAGCCAACTTTGCAGTATAAAGATGGAACGACAAAAGGAAATTGTGATGCAGAGCTTGTGCTCTGGGCGATGATCGAGCTTGAGAATTATGACAAGGCAATTATCGTCACGGGAGATGGTGATTTTCATTGCCTCGTCGACTATTTATTCACTCGGGGAAAATTAGAAAATGTTTTAATTCCCGACCAGCATCATTTTTCAGGACTCCTCAAATTTAAGCGCTTTCGTCCATTTCTTCGATACATGAATGGATTGGTTGAGAGATTGGCAAAGAAAGAAAAGGCCCCGTAAGGACAAAACCTTACAGGGCTTATTTTCCGTTGGTGATTTAGATACTTTAGCAAAAAAATAAGTATTGTCAATATGTCTCTTTTTTCTCCCGAAGTCACAGATCTTGCCCAGATTCTTTGGGATTATCATTGCATGCATCAGTCTTTGCACAGGGCTGATGTGATGCTTGTTCTTGGAAGCCATGATCTTCGCGTTGCATCTTACGCGGCGAAGCTTTTTCTTGAAGGTTATGCTCCTTTTGTGGTTATTTCCGGCGGTCTCGCACATCGTGATGATCTTTTGAAAACGTCGTGGCAGGGAACTGAGGCAGAAGAGTTTGCGAGTATTTTGATTGAAGAGGGGGTTCCTGAAGAAAAGATTCTTCTTGAACAAGAAGCAAAGAATACGGGTGAGAATTTTTCTTTGAGTAAAAAGATTCTCGACGAGAATGGTATTGAGTTTCAATCTTTGCTTGCGGTCACGAAACCGTATATGGAACGTCGGGCATTTGCGACGGGGTCTTTGCAGATGTCAGATAAAGAAATTGTCGTTACGTCGCCACCCGGATCATTTGAAGAATACTTTGCGTACTACAAAGGTACCGAGCATTCTCCCGAAGATATTTTAAATATTATGGTGGGAGATCTTCAGCGTATTGAAGTCTACGGAAAAAAAGGATTTCAAATTCCTCAAGAGATTCCAGAGAATGTTTGGAATGCATTTCTACGCTTGAAAGAATTAGGCTATACGAAGCATTTATTGTCTGAAGTTTAATATGATCCAAGATTTTCTCACATCTCTTCGCCTCCTCCACGACTTCCAAAAAGTTGAGCTGGTGATTTTTGTTCCGGGGAGTGATCGAAATGAGAATGATGTTGAGCATAGCTACTTGCTTGCCATGATTGCGTGGCATGTTGCGGAAATGGTTGCACCGCATCTTTCGCGTGAGAAGGTTTTGAAGTATGCGCTTGTTCATGATTTGGTTGAGGTGTATGCGGGGGATACCTATTTTTATGATACGCAGTCGGATGCCTTTCGTGATAAGGCCGCGCGTGAACATGCGGCTATGAAGCGTATTCTTGAAGAAAAGATGCTGAGTGAAGACATGTGTGCTTCGCTCGTGGCGTATGAGGCACGAATGGATAGTGAGGCGCAATTTGTGTATGCGCTTGATAAGCTTATTCCCATGATGACGATTTATCTTGACGGTGGCCGAATATGGAAGACCCATGGGGTAACTTTTGAAAATTTGCATCGTTTGAAGCGAGAGAAGATTGTGGGTTCTCCTGAAATCCTCAAGCTTTTTGATGAGCTTGTTGTGCTTTTGGAAAAGGATAAACAGGCACTCTTTCCGGAGTAAGATTTGGAGGTTATACTCGT
>JBBTSN010000157.1:0-6626 GCA_038078775.1 Patescibacteria group bacterium
GTTTTTGGAGAAATATGGCAATATGCGCGAAGGGACTCCGCTCTTTAAGCTTGCAAAAGATCCTCGAGTTACTCGTGTAGGATCTTTTATTCGAAAGTTTAGTCTTGATGAGCTTCCTGAGTTTTATTTGGTGCTTTTTGGCAAAATGAGCCTTGTTGGGCCACGCCCGCACTTGCCCGAAGAAGTCGATTCGTACAAATCCCACGAACGACGGGTGCTCACCATTAAGCCTGGCATCACCGGTCTCCCGCAAATCAGCGGACGCGCAAGCCTTGACTTTGAGGACGAAGTCCGCCTAGATATGCACTATATTGAGAGCTGGACCCCCTGGCTTGATATCACGATTTTGCTTAAAACTCCCTTTGCCGTACTCTTCCGGAGAGGAGCCTATTAACCTGCCGTATGCGTGTTGCGCTTGTCCATGATCATCTTTTGCAGCAAGGAGGAGCTGAGCGCGTTTTAGAAGCTTTTGGAGCTCTGTGGCCGCAGGCACCGCTCTATACTCTTGCTATCGATGTTGCTCAGTTTCCTCAGTTTGCACACCGCGAAGTTCATACCTCATTTTTGAATCGTATGCCCTTTGGCAAGCGACTCTTTAGGTGGATGCTCCCGCTCATGCCAACCGCAACAGAAAACTACGATCTTCGGAATGCGGACGTTGTGGTTTCTAGTGTCAGTGCGCTCGCCAAGGGCGTGATCACCCACCCGCACACTATTCATATTTGCTACTGCCACACCCCCACACGCTATCTGTGGTCTGAGACACAGGAATATCTCGAGGAACTCGATGTACCTCGCTTTGTAAAACGTTTTCTCCCTCCGGTGCTTTCTTGGCTTCGTACCTGGGATCGTTTGGCCGCAGAACGCGTTGATGTTTTTGTTGCAAATTCAGAAACGGTTCGGAAACGCATTAAAAAGTATTACGGGAAAGAAAGTATTGTTATCTATCCTCCGGTTGATGTAGATCTTTTTACCATAAGTGATAGCCTTGAAAAGAAATATTTTCTCGCAGGAGGGCGACTTGTTGCCTACAAGCGCTTCGATATTATTGTTGATGCATTTACCAAGCTTGGAAGACCGCTCATTATTTTTGGTACAGGGCCTGCGGAAAATGAGCTCCGCAAGCGTGCGGGCAAGAATATTACGTTTGTTGGTCGCGTGAGCGATGAAGAGCGTGCGCGTCTTTTTTCTGAAGCGATTGCTTTTATTAATCCCCAAGAAGAGGATTTTGGCATTACCGCCGTTGAAAGCATGGCTGCAGGAAGACCGGTGATTGCGTACGGAAAAGGCGGAGCATCTGAAACCGTGCGCGAAGGGTTTACCGGTACGCTTTTTTACGAACAGTCCGCGGAAGAACTCATGGATACCATTCTTCATTTCTCTCCTGAGTCCTTTTCTCCACAAAAAATTCGTGCATTTGCCGAAACGTTCTCTCCAAAAGCCTTCCGCGAACAAATTCTTACTCTCGTTCGAGACCGCTACACTCAACATAAACAGGAAACGCTCGGGGAGCGATAAACATGTCGCGCATTGCTATTGATATTCGTCCACTCACCGACCGCCACATGACCGGCGTTGGGTTTGCTCTTCTTGAGGCGCTGAGAGAGCTCCTTCCCCATGCATCTCCCACACGAGAATATATTCTCTTTGCATCAGGAACCGAAGAAACGCTTTCTCGCATTCCTGAACTTCCCAAAAATTCCCACGTTCGTGTTGTTCACAAAGCAATTCCCAATAAGCTCGTTATGATTTGGTCACTTCTGCGTACTGATGCACTCGATACGCTCTTGGGCGAACCGTGTGATGCGTGGTGGTTTCCTCATTGGACGATTATTTCTACAAAAAAGCCCTTTGCACTTACAGTGCACGATGCAAGCTTTGTTCACACGCCTCATTTTTATCCAAAAAAGGACCAGCTCCTCACGTTCTTTGCAAAGCCCCATGAATCCGCGCAGAAAGCAAAACAATGTATTGTTGTTTCGGAACATACCGGAGAAGATATTCGCGAAACCTGGGGTATTTCTCCTTCAAAAATCTATTCCGCACCTCTTGGCGTCCACTCAAGCTTTTCCATTCGAGAACAATCGTCTGATCGCTCATACCGAGCGAGCTACGACCTTAATCGTCCGTACATTCTTTCTCTTGCAACGCATGAGCCAAGGAAAAACATTTTTGGCATTCTTGAAGCGTACCGGGAAGTGAGACGAACCGATCCACAAACGCCGCTCCTTGTTCTTGCGGGCATACCGCGCCTTCATATTCCGCCTGCACTCCTTCAGCATGTCCATGTTCTTGGATACATCCCCACCAAGCACCGGCCTGCGCTTATGCGCGGAGCACGAGCCTTGCTCTTCCCTTCTTTTAACGAGGGGTTTGGACTTCCTGTTCTCGAGGCACTTGCCTGCGGCACGCCCGTTGTTACGAGTGTTGCAACCCCCCCTTCATCGCTTTTTACGCACGGTATCTTTCCTGCCGATCCCTACAATGTCATTGATATTACCGATGCACTTCGTGCATGTTTACGTTTGCCACAAGATACCCAAACAAAAGAACTCCTTCACGAGCAAACGATTCCCTTCACCTGGAAAAAGCACGCGGAAATTCTTGAACGAACGTTTCAGCGACTTTGTTAAGAGCCTATCTATAATCTTTTTTCTAGAAACGTTTTGATGATATTTTGAACGAAAAAACTGAAGAGTGACGAAGTGTAGCCAAAGCTACAATGAGGAACTCTGAGGTTTTTGCAGCCAAAATAGCGCAAAACGGGCTCAGGAAAAAGATTATAGATAGGCTCTAATCGAGTACGATGCCTTTTTGCGCTGCGGTAGCATCATCTGGCATTTCTGTTGTTATTTCTCCAACCTGTGCCGTAAGTATCGCTTTTGTTTCCGTATCTTCTGCCCGCAATACTGAACCTGAAAGCAACTTTCCATACGTATCAACATCTCCTTCGCTTGGAGTATAAACCACCTCGATTTGCGCAGTGCCCGAAGAAACATCGCTTGGGATGCTCGTTATGTTCCAGGTGAGCGTACGGGAGGATTCATCATAGGCAACCGATCCTGTACTTGTGTTACGAATAGCGTTGAAGCGTACGTTTTGTGGCAACGTTGCGGTTACGGTCACATCATCGAGCGCGTGGAGAGACCGAGCGAATGACCATGCGAGTAAGAATGTTGTTTCTTCTCCAACACGAGGAGGAAATGTACCGCTGCCAACCGGTGCACCGCTTTCATCGTAATATCGTGCATTCGCAGAAAGCGACACGTTTGCGTTGAGGGAAACGGTGAGTGGAAGACTTTGTACGGTCACTCCCCCACTTGTGACATATGCCGTTACCGTAAACTCAGAAACCGTTCCTGCTGCGATTTCATCTTTCAACGGGAACAGGAATGAATATGTTTTGCGTTCATCGGGGGCAAGCGTTCCGACGTCAGTTGCTGCAAGAACGACCCCTTGCGCGGTTACCTTTGCTTTACCAACGTTCGCCTCGCTCCACACCACCGGCACGCCGCTTTCTGGCTGAAAGTCGAGTAAGATTTGAGCATCACTTACTGCTGCATCTGAAATATTTGCCAATTGCACGCTCAACCGAATTTGATCGCCTGGTGCAACCGAAGCTTGCGACGTTGATCCGTTTCCTGCGAGCACCACACTCAGTGCGCCCCCTTGTACATCGGTAAGCCATGTTGCCGATCCTTGCGTGTACGAGTTTCCTTCGCTACTTTTCAAAAAGCTTATTACTTTCATTTCCTGTAAATCATCCACCTCACTTGCATAGGATCCCTGCACACTTTGTGTAACGACCGCATTTGGCTCGAGCGTGCCTAAAGACCAGGCTGTTCCTCCGCCTGCGGGAAGTGGAGGGTCCCATGTTTGCGGCACAAATCCTTCGGGAAGCACAAATTCCGCCTCCCCTTCTTCGGCGAGCACTCCGCTATTGGTAAACGTTGTAATGTACGTTACTTGTTCTCCTGCCGTTACTTGTTCTGGGCCTGTAAGAACAGTGGTGAGCACGCTTTCATGCACCGCAATCTCTGCCGTAGTTATCGAGGAAAAGTCTGCATTAAAGTTTGCCGGGCGATACGTTGTTACCACCTGTATACGATCATCTTCAGGAACATCGGCATACCATCTTCCGGTGATCGTTATCTTTCCATCTGAATGTTGGCCAAGCGTTCCTATGGTCCAGACGAGCTGCTCCTCGTTTGTTGGCTCGGGTACGTAAAATGTTGGATGAAAACCCTTAGGAATATTTACGTCGAGCGCGAGTTGCGCAAGTGCAACGCTCCGTGGGTTCTCGTACGTAATTTCGACCGTAACCTCTTCTCCGCTTCGCAACGAGGTGGGAGCGTTCACGCTTATGTGCACTGCCTCATCTGAAGAATTGTTATCTTCCCACCATGCCCATGCCATGAACGTACCCGCCAGACCAATACATAAAACAAGAAGAAGCAATATTATTCTTCCGAGCATTCTCGTAAATCCTCCGGAATCTTTGGTGACAATTGCTAAATCCGCATCACTCCCCTTATAAATTGCTCGCAATCCTTTTTCAATATCGTCGGCATTATGCGCGATTTCTTTTTCTATTGCTTCATCAGCAAGCATGCCCTCATCACGCACGTGAATGTGTGTGAAGGTATCTTTTTTATTTTTTGGCTCCTCTTTTTTTGGGTGACGCATACCTAACGCTCAAAAATCCAACCCGTAAAAAGATCACTGTGCTGATCTTCAACGTAAAATTCTTTGTCGGTTTCTCCATCAGAGGACCACATTTGCGTGAACGATGCTGGTGCATGCACACGAATGAGCACATTCTGTGCGACACCGGATTGCTTCTGTACAACCGTTGCATACGAAAGCGCTTCTCGTGACCCAAACACTTGTTTTGCAAATGCCCATGCACTCGAAGAATCGTCATGAAGCGCACGCCATGGCAAGCGGTAGGTAAACGTTACTATTTGCGTTTCACCAGGAGCGGTTTGCATCCAATTTCCAAATACCGTTTTCCCTTGTTCGTCCCACATGTCGGTTTCCGTCATGGGATCTTTTGTCACATTCTGCATGGCAATTGCTAAGTCTTCATCAACTTCAAGCGGATATTCAGACTCTTGAAAAACGTCGCTCGAAGGAACTTCAAAACCCGTTCCCGTAATGAACGTGCTTCCTTTTGGAACATAGAGGCGCACATAGTCTACATTGTTGATGCCCGTAAAGAGTGCGTTTGCCATGCCGCGATGCGTTTGTGTGAGTGTTACCGTATTTTCTATGGTGCCGTCTTCGGCGATAAAGGAATCTATAGTTACATCGCGATCAATAACGGTGTCCGTTTTTCCACCGCCCACATTGGTGTGAACTACCATGAGGTAATCGTCAGCCGTTGCACGTACTTCGCCTGTCCAGCCCAAATCTTTCATGGTGCTTTGGAGACTATTCTCAGAAAAATACACCTGCATGTCGCGGCCATTGAGCGAATCAACAAATACACTTGTTACCTGAAGCAATGTTTGCGCGTCAGCAGCTTCGAGCTTATCGAAAATAAGCCGTGTGAGCTCGCCTACAATCGCCTTTGGTGCGTTGATCTCTTTGTCGTAGCCTATTTCAGCTTCTTTTTGAATTTCAAAAAGCACGTTTTCTGCATTGAGCTCGGTTCCGCCCTCAAGAGTCATTGGTCCGAGTGCAACAAGTAAACGCTCAAGTACGTCAGCATTAATGCTCAACACTCCATTAACCGAAGGACCTCCTGCTGATTCGTAGAACCAGAGCATTTTACGCGCTGATGTAGGAAAATCTGGGAACCAGTTTGCGTCTTGGAATTCCCAACGAGCGCGAACGAGTTGCAGTGGCCCCGGTGCCGCAACAAATGCGTGGAGCTGGCCTTGAATATCATACGTTCCCCCACCTGGAATGCGCATGTTGGTAATTGCGCCATCATCAAAAGAAACTTCCGCAAACGAACCCATAAATCCACCTGTTGGGCGAAGCTCGGTATTGTTTTGAAATACCACCATGTACGTGCGTTTGCCGTCAGCTCCAAGAAGAGTGCCGAGTGCGTCGGCATGAGTTACCACTTCATCAAAACTTTGCGCAAGCGCGGGAAGAATAGCGATCATTTGCGTAACTCGATCGCGCATATCTTCTGGTACCACTTCAAGATCTATCTGCTGTGATGCGTAGGCTGCCTTTTGCATTTCTGGAAGCGCCTCTTGCGTGTAGGCAGCCATGAGTGCCAAACGATCAGTAACACTGAGTGCCTGCGCGGCGGTTACTTCATCCATTCCCTTTGCAAGCAAATTTGATGCACGAGAAACGCTTTCACCAATATCGAGCAACGCCTGTGCGGTTGAAGCCGTTTTTTCGGTGGAAGGGATGAGCGACACCGCGGCAGCGACTGCGCCGTGAACGTCATCAAGTGACTGGGAGGCGGATGCGAACGCACCTGATGCGTTACCAAAAAGCGTGGATGCTGCCGAAAAATCTTGCTCTTGAAGCGCATCGGCACCGCGCAAGAATTGACTCAAACCCGCAGAGCTTCGGTCTTCAACTTGCTGCTTGGTTGTTAACGCATCGGCAAATACAAAGGATGCCTGCAAAGGAAGCAAAACAATCGCTGCAAGCGTTGC
>JBBTSN010000158.1:0-2564 GCA_038078775.1 Patescibacteria group bacterium
GACATGATCGAACAGGCAGTGCTCGACGCAAAACAGCAAACCGGAAAGCAGTTTGGTCACGAATCCAAAATCATCGAAACGTTCATTAGCCAATCCCCGTAGCATTCGTCACCCCGGACCCAGATCCCTCGGCCGTAGGCCTATGGGCGAGGCCGGGGTCCAGCGCTAGATGCTCCCACGGTGATCTCTTTTAGTACGAAAGGTCAGTCATCTCAGGCTGCACAAGAAGCACATAGCCCTCGGGTGAAAACTGCTTCTGAATCTCTGGCACTGCTTCGGTAAGACTCGGTGCACTGAGCATTGGGACGCGTCCGTTAATGCCCTCTGTGAGCGCAGGATGGTAGATGCTCGTTAAAACCATGACCGCATCAGCGTGCTCGGCGAGATATGCGCCATAGCGCTTATTCACAATTTCCGCATCTTCTGGCGAAAGCTCAGAAATACCCGCGGTAAGCACTAAAAGCTTTTTGCCTTTCTTTGCAGCGAGTTCTTTTGCAGCAGCAATTCCTGCATGTGCCGTAGTCTCGCTAATATTGTACGAGTCATCAATCGCATCGTATCCGTACATGGTTCCTGGCTGCTGACGCCGATCGGGTGAAGTGAGGTTCTTAATGATATCGACCGCAAAATGCGCGGGAACATTCAATTGCTCAGCAATAGCAAGGGCAAAGCGCAGGTCATGAAGCGCTGAGCCAGAAAGAGCTGCTTCGTACGGCTGATCTCGGTAGGTAGAAGAATCATTTACGAGGGCAAGATCGAAAATGTACCCATGCTCTTTAAGGGTATTTGCGGTTTCGGCATCGCAAATACGTGGTGCATCGGATTTTGATCCTGCAAAGACTTCTTGCATCGCCTCAGTGAGCCTTGCGCGAGTTCCAAAGCGCACCATGTGCTGATCGCCAATCGAAGTAAGCACGGCAATGTCGGGCTTCACCATACGGCACGACGCGGCAATTTCTCCTGGGTGATACGCGTCCATTTCGACGAGTAGAATCTGCGTGCTCGGATCAAATTTTGTAAGAAGCCACTGAGCAATGCCTATCACGGTATTGATATTCCCAGGCATGACCTGCGTTTTGTAGCTCTCTTTAAGAAGCTCATAAATAAAGTGGCGCGTGGTTGTTTTTCCGTAGCTTCCTGCAATCGCAATAATTTTGGTATTTTTTCCTGCTTCTGCAAAATACATTTCAGCGTTACGTTGAAGCCGAGTTTTTTCAAACGCAGAAAAGGGAAGGAGGACGATGTGCGCCAAGCCGACAAAAAACGGTGTTAACAATCCAGCTATACAAACGCTTAGTACAGCAGCAAAAAATGCCGCAGAAGGGAATTGTGTAACAAAAAAGGCGGCAAAAAGTATCTGAAGCGCAACGCAAATTCCGGCCGTTGCTTTTATGCGTGCAGTAAATCGAAGCACATCACGCTTCTCAATGCCCCGGCGGAACCACATGCGAAGCGCACTTTTTGCGTAGGGAAGGGTTTCATACTCTTCAAGTTGCAAGACGTAGAGAAAATCTCGCAACGGAAAAAGATTACGTAAGGCTTTCAAAAAAACGTTTGAGGATGCCATAAAAGAGAATGGGTTGTTCAAGATGCACCGAATGTCCTCCGTTGGGAATTACGGTAAGCGTAGCATGGGGAATAAGTGTTTCAAGCTCTCGGGCAATGCGTACCGGCGCTTCGATATCGAGTTCGCCCCATACCAAAAGCGTAGGAACGGCAATACGTGGCATCTGTGCAGTTGCATCAAATGCGACGATGTTGCGCCAAATAGCACGAAGGCCTGTTTGCGTTGCGTCGTTTTCTTCAATGCCACGAATCTTTTTACGAAAACTCTCCGGAAAGGGAAGCTTGCCACCCCAATGTCCAAGAAAGTTCTTCAGCTGGATTTTTATTGATGGACGATAGAGACACGGCGCTCCATAAAGAACGAGCCCCTTAAGCCACGGGGGACACCCGGATGCAATGAGTGACGAAATGCGTCCGCCAAACGAATGCCCGACGAGAATAACATCAGTCAGTCCATCTTTCTCAACACGACTTTTTACCCACGCGGCATATTCCGGCACGTCCCACGCTTCTCCTAGGGCCGGCTCATTTCCAAAACCCGGAAGCTCATAAATAACCGTTTTATACGCAGGCGAAAACATCTCGGCCATTTTTTCCCACTGAGCCCGGGAATGTCCCCATCCGTGCAAAAAAACAAGGGTAAACATAGAGAAATATTGAGGGAATAGTAGCAGAACATGCTCGGTCCGTCGACGCACAAGATAGTTCTTGCCCTCCTTCGCGACCTTCTGTATAGTAAAAATATTCATTGCGCTGACTGGGAGTACCGCCCCACGAGCGTGAATCCACAATCAAAAGTGTTTTTCGTAGAATGTAGGGGCGGAACATCTTCCGCCCAAACGAGATACGGAGAAAAGTTGGGTGGAACCCTCCGGACTGACGCCTGGAGCCCGACGTAGCCATATTCCGTGGCGCGTCGGGTTTATTTTTTCTATGCAAAACGAAGAATTGCAACATTTACGTCATTCGCTTGCGCATCTATTAGCCGCAGCAGTTCT
>JBBTSN010000159.1:0-7343 GCA_038078775.1 Patescibacteria group bacterium
TTCTTTTGGGGCTTATGTTGTTTCTTGTGCGTTTAAAAGAATCTAAAGAAGAAAAAGAAGAGGCCGTATGATGAAACGTCTCATTACGGCAAGTACCTCGAGTGTTGCAAGTGCTGCGGTGCTGGTAGGATTTTTTTCGGTGCTTTCGCGATTTGTTGGCCTTGTTCGCGATCGTATATTGGTGCATGCGGTTGGCATTGGTGACACACTTGATGCGTATTATGCCGCGTTTCGTGTGCCTGACACCTTGTTCCAGCTCCTTATTATGGGAACGCTTTCCGCGAGTTTTATTCCTATTTTTTTGCGGTACTGGGATAAACATCACGATAAGGCGTGGAAGTATACAAATGCCATGCTGACGTTTGCGGGCGGAGCGTTTGTAGTAGTTTCGATTGTGTGTGCGTTTGCGGCTCCGTGGATTACGAGCGTTGTGGGGTGGGGATTTAGCCCAGAAAAGCAGCTCATGACCGCAGGTATGTTGCGCGTGATTCTTATCTCGCAATGTTTTTTTGCGATGAGCATGGTGTTTGGTTCGGTACTCCAGGCAACGCGTCGATTCTTTTTATACTCACTTGCACCAATTGTTTACAATGTCGGTATTATTATTGGTGCGGTGTTTTTGGTTCCGGTGTTGGGGCCTTGGGGGATTGCGTGGGGAACAGTGCTTGGTGCCGTAATGCACGCGGGTTTACAGGCTATTGGCGTGTACGCGCTTGGCTACAGTCCTCGACCGGTTTTTTCTTTGGATGGTGACGTACGGGGAACTTTTTTGCACATGGGTCCACGTACACTGAGTCTTGCCGTTGCGCAACTCAATTTTTTGTTTATGACCACGCTTGCTTCCACGCTCGACGGAGGCTCGGTGACTATGCTTCAATTCGCGTACAACCTTAACTATTTTCCTATTGGCGTGATTGCAGTTTCTTATGCAATTGCTGCATTTCCGGCCTTGTGCGATGCGGTTCAAACAAGGGGCGAAGTGACGCGAAGCTTTAAAGAAGTGTTTAGTTCAACGGTTCGTCAGTTATTGTTTTTCATGATTCCTGCGACCGTGTTGTTTTTGTTGTTGCGCGCGCAGATTGTTCGCTTGGTACTTGGAACGAGCAATTTTTCTTGGGATTCAACGATTCTTACGGCAAATGCGCTTGCAGTGTTTGCACTTAGCTTTTGCGCACAAGGATTGATATATGTGCTTGTTCGTGGATTTTTTGCGATGGAGAAAACGGCGGCTCCGGTTGGTGCAGCTATTCTTGGCGCGGCGTGTAATATCGGTCTTGCCTTGTGGCTTGTGCCGATGTGGGGATTGCTTGGGCTTGTGGGTGCGTTTAGTGTTTCTGCGGTGGTGCAGTGTGCGGTGTTGTGGGCGCTTCTTCGGTTGCATGCGGGCCCACTTGGAGGAAGAGATTTGGTAAAGTCGGTTATTAAAAGCACGACCGCAGCAGTTGCTATGGCGGTTGCGGTACAGGCAGCGAAATATGGATTGGTGAGCGTTTTTCCGCTCACGACGTTTATGGGTGTGCTTATTCAGTTGCTTGGTGCGAGTGCGGTAGGTGGCGTGGTGTATTTTGGTATGTCTTTTGTTATGCGGGGTGAGGAATGTATGGTGATGCTCTCGGGTGTAAAAAGAAAAACGTTGCGTGCTGCAACGCCAAAAGAGGTTCCTGCAACTGATAGTGGAACAACTGTATAGGAGAGATTACTTTCCCAAGGTCATAGACATTTATGCTACTATTCCCTCACATTCACCCTTTTGTATGCCCGAATCAAAAGCCTGTCTCAATGCCCGCACATCACTTGAAGAAATCCGCTCTCTCAAGCAAGAGTTTTATACTGCCTATAGCCTCGCTGTTTCCTCAGGTAGAGAGGACGACATCAAAAAGGCTCAGGAACTCAAGCATAGTCTTGAAATGAAAATCAAAGCACTTCAAGAAACCCTCGCCATCGTGGAAGCTGAACGTCTCTATGACCTCAGGCGCCAGTATGAGGCTCAGGTTGTTCTTCTTTCCCGTTCAGGATTGATACAAAGAAAAGAGAAAACAGATCCTTCCTCTTTAGAAGAAGAGCCTTTTTCCATGACCGGAATAGACGGAAAGACATACCCAATCCCTTCCTATGAGACCATCGTTTCTCGTTTAGCAGAACAAAGGGAACTTCTCAGAACCAAGGCCGACCAGGATTTTAATAGGCTCCTCCTCGTTCCTTTTGGTATGAGTCTTGATGCCATGCTCGCTAAATTCAAGGCGTACCTCTTGGAATACAAGAAAGCGTACGACAAGGCGCACGAAAAGGATACGCCACCTGGCGTCTTTGCCCTTGAAGAAAAGGAGCCTGTTTGGGTATGGAATCAGTATAACGGAGCAGACGTAAACGGTAGTCTCGTCTACGATCCTCTTATCTTTGATACAGAGAACCACGGGGGCAAGACCAAGATCGATATTCTGAGCGAACAGAACATCAATCAGGACACTACTGCTGGATGGAGAGTTCTTCTTCTTCAAGGTGGAAGATCAAAATGGCGCATGAGCACATCCCGGGGAGACGTAAGCACAAAAGGATTCAAGAGTATTCCAAGACCAGGGAAAGGAGAGAGTGAAGGTACGAACATTCCGCGCAAGGACATTGAGGCTGGAGAAAGTCCGAAAAAGTACCTCGCAAATCTACAGGTGACATCGAGAGATCAAGATTCACCCTATTACGGTGAGTCAGGCATGTGTCCTGAGGAGTGGATTGTGATGTTCATGGCACATCTTGAGGAGACTGGGAAACCGATAGATGACTGGGGTAATAACACAGACTCTATCGCTTATCTGACCGGTGCCTATCCCATTATTTCCGACGACGTCCCGAGCGCCTGTTGGGACCGAGAAGATCGGCGGCAGGCCCGCGTGTACTTGAACGACATCGGCGATGCGGCCGAGTATATGGGTGTTCGTTTCACGGTGAGAGTGTAGTGTTTTTATGTCTGTGTTCCTTTTACGTACGCAAGCATGGTTGCTGCATCGCTTACTTCAAAGGGGTCAACGGGGCAATCATCGGAGAAACCGGATTCGCTGAAAAGCTTTTTTATTTCGCCATCAACAACGTACATGCTGTAACGCCATGAACGAGCACCAAATCCAAGATTTTGCTTGTGCACGAGCATTCCCATTTTGCGAGTAAAGTCGCCGTTTCCATCTGGGAGAAGTTTTACTTTTTGTGCACCAAGCTTCTGACCCCATTGGTACATGACAAATGCATCGTTGACTGAGAGACAGTAGACTTCGTCAATGCCGGAAGCTTTGAGCTCTTCGTATGCGGCTTCGTAGCCAGGAAGATGTGTTGAAGAGCATGTGGGGGTGAAGGCGCCAGGGAGTGCGAATACCACAACTTTTTTGCCTTTGAAGATGTCATCGGTAGATACATCTTGCCAGCGGAATGGATTTTCTCCGCCAATGCTTTCATCGCGTACACGGGTTTTAAAGGTTACTTGAGGTACTTGGTTTATCATAGGTATTTTTACTTTACCATGGGTTCTGAGGAGACGCTATCAAAAACGCGTACATCATCGTCTACTATTGCCTGTGCTTCCGCAATGTCCTTTACAAGAGGAACCGTGATGGTGCCGTTTGTCCAAGGAATTTGCGAAGGATCTTGCATGGTAAAACGAAGTGCAGGAATGAAGAGTGTGCGCGATTGTCCATCTTCGTAGAGTGAGTATTCCATTAAGATGCGTTCTGGAGCATTGAGTTGCACAGTAACTTCATTGATTGCAATCCCTTCGTACGCCATTGGTCCAGAGCCACCTCCTGCAATGAGCTGTCCGACAAGTGTGGTGTCTTGTGTGAGATCGTATGCAGATGCGTTGTAGGTTTGACTGAGTGCGTCGTATGCGTTAGTGACGGTCATGTCGCGCAAGTTGATGCTGATGCGGAGCCCTGTTGGTGCGTTGGTCCATGAAGGGTACACGAGCTCTCCATTCACAAGAACGGGGAACACGACGGTTGCTGATTCTGGGATGTAGATGTCTGTTGCGCCCGAACGAGCGAGTGCAATTTCTGCTTCTGCAATCATAGGTTCTCCGTATCCGTTTACATCAATGCCCCAGGTATTTGCAAAGTCTTTTGCTGTAGCAATTATTGCATCATCGCTTGGAAGATCCTCTGCGGTAAGTGGTGTCCACGATTCATCCCAGGTATAATTGGTCCAATCTTTGTACATGCTCCACATGTTTCCCGTGGTATCAACCGAGAGTATGTAGCCGTTTGAGCTGAGTACAAATGAGGTAAGCTCGCCGCTTAAGAATGCACCGATGTTGAGATGAGAGAACGCGTTTGCAATGTCGTTCAATGTTGATCCATCAAATCCTGAGAATGCTTGGCGTTCGTAGACGGTTCCTGTTGCGTCAACGAGATAAGGAGTGAGGTCTTCTGCAAATGAATAAATATAGACCGTTGGTTCGTACGGGTAGGGTTCTCCTGGCGCGATCATTTTGTCATCTGCTACGAGCATTGATGAACTTGATTCGCTGATTCCTAGGCCACCGCCCTTACCCTCAGACACACCCGAAGCTGCTGCGTTTGAGAGGTCACCGAATGCTTTCGCATCAAGCATGGTAATTTCTGAAGGGGCGGAAGATTTTCCGCTCGTACCGCCATTGATTTTCCAAAGTGCATAGCCTGCAGGAATGAGTAATGCGATGGCGATAACGGTTCCTGCAAGTGCGAATGTTTTTTGTTGCATAAAAGAGGTGTTTTTTTATGGAAGTAACTTTGTTTCAAAAGGAGCAATAAGGTTTATTTCCCCTTCTCCGTCGATCATATCAGGGTCAACCGTGCGTTCAAAGCAGGTGTTTCCAATTCCGTGGCTCCAGTCTTCGTTGTAATAATAGTAGCTGCGATCAGGAGTATTGATTGAATCTGCGGCAAACGTTGCACAGACTTCGTAGGTGACTTCGCTTTTTACGGTGTACGTATAGCTTTCGCTCGTTATAGGATCGGTGGGTGCGGTGAAGTTAGTGAACCCGCCTTTTAGGTCTTCTAGATTTGTAGGGAGCATGCCCTTTTCAACGTAATAGTTTGTAACGCTGTTTTGAATCATGCTGAGGTCGTTGGTACGTTGATCATCAAGACGAATGAGACGTTGTTGTGCGGGAGACCCTACGAATAAGAAACCAAGGAGGATGCTTCCGAGAACAATTACGGATGCTCCCCATGCGGTGTTGCGAGAGATTTTTGTTTTTTCACTGGGGTCGCGGCGAAGGTCCCAGAGGTAATAGGCGAATACGCTGCCTGCGGCAACGAGGACGGTGAGCACTTTGAACAAGAAGCGTGTAGTGATTTCTCCGTTGAGAAAATAGTTTACGAGGGTAACAAGGTCAACGATTATGGTGATCGAGGTAACGAAGAGTGTGAGATACAGAAGCCATTTGCGAATACCGGTTTCGTGTTTGCCGGGAGCGCCAACAAGATCTTTATAGATGAGTGAGGTGACAAGAATATATACGGGCCAAACGATAAAGAGACTTGCCATGGATTGGCGGATGACGTCGAGCGAGCCGAGATAATAAAAGTCGAGTGCGTCGGGAAATTTTACATTGATGTACTGAAAGAAGAGTGCAATAAGGCTGATAACCGCAACGTAGAGCGTGCCTACGGAAAGGAGATGCAAGAAGACGTCTTTTGCCGTTGAACGAGGAAGGGATTTCATATATATGCAGTATACTTCTTCTATATGCAAGAAGGAAAGCATCATGAGCCGTCGGTGTTTACACACTTTGTGCCGGGTTTGTTGTCGGGATTTGTTGTGGGAGGGGTTGTTGCAACACTGGTTATTACCCACATTGCTGCAAGCTCATTGCAGCTTTTTTGGCAGGCCGTTCATGAAGATAAAACTTCTGAAGTTGTTGAGTCTTGTGCGGATGGCTCTGGCCTTCAGGTAATTTCTCGAACTACCGATACGGGAAGTATTGTTACTTCGGTGGTTGTTGGGGATGGTGAAGAGTTTTTACTTACCTTGCCTCCGGAACTCATTCATTTTGTTCCAAGTTCTGAAATTTCCGAAGCGTATCTCACCTCGGTTCCTTCTTTTTTACAGAAAGATGCCTTTCCTGCAACGTCACTTTATCGTGTTGATTATTGTGAGAAGACCCTTACCCATGTTCTTGGGGACCACGAGGAGTCTGTTGAGATTTTAAGTATGAGTCATGCGGGGGATTGGGTTTTGTATATGAAGGATGCTGGGTTGATGCTTATGCAGACCGATGACGCTCGGACGTTTGCTTTTTCACAATCTTCCTTGTCTCGTCCGGAGGAAGTTCTTTTTTCTCCGTTCCAAGATGCGGTTGCACTTCGTTTTATTGATGGCACTCGTGTGGTGTGGAATATTGGTTTGCACGGGTATGTTCTTTCAGAAAGTGTGGGCGTTCCTGGCGATACGCTTCCTCCATGGGGTATGCGCACGGCTGCTGAATATTTCACAGATATTAACTAAATTTTCCTTTTTGGTTCACTTTTGCTATCCTGTCCTCTTATGCAAAAGAAAACAGCATGGATTCTCGGAGGAATTGGAGGGGTGGTTGTTCTTGTGGGAGGATTTGCGTTTTTTGGAGGTGGTGGGGAAGCCGTAACTGTTTCAACCGAGCAAGTGCGCAGGGGAGATATTGTGCAAACCGTTGATGTAACGGGTGGGGTTGAGTCTTTGCAAGATATTGATTTGGCATTTGCAACTTCTGGTCCGGTTGCGTCGTTGTTGTTTGATGTGGGTGATCGAGTTTCTGCGGGAGATACTATTGCGTATTTAGATGCGGGGGAGTTGGGAGCTGATATTGCTCGGGCTCAAGCACTTCTTGACCAGCAACTTGCAGGTGCGACCGATGAAGAAATTGCGGTGAGTGATGCGCAGGTTGCGGTTGCGCGAGCTGCCCTTGATGCCGCTTTGGCTGATTTGGCAATTAAGGAAGCAAATGTATTGCGCGTTACGGCAACCTCTGGAGCTTCGGTAACGAGTGCTTCTCTTGCGGCAGATAAGGCACAAGATGATTTGGCGCGTACGTTTGCCGCGAATGATCTTGCGATTGTTCAGGCTCGAGAAGATTTGTTGCTCAGCCTTGAAGGAGGCTCAGTAACGGTTCGAGGTGCCTTGAGTGATGCTGATCAAATTCTTGGTCGTGAAAACTCATTGCAAAATAATGGATGCGAAGCGGTACTTGGTCGTCAAGATCCTACCACCGTTTCTGTGGCAAATTTTGCTTTTGATAATGCGGCAACTGCACGCGACGTTGCGGAAGGTGCGATTTATGCACTCACTGCACTTTCTTCTGACGCCGATATTTCCGCAGCACAGTTGCTTTTAGAAGATGCGCTTAA
>JBBTSN010000160.1:0-1499 GCA_038078775.1 Patescibacteria group bacterium
ATAAAAAGATTATCCGGTTTAATGGATTGATATTTAATGAATCTTATGGAAATGAGCAGTTTTATGAAGATATTTTGCTTTTTTAGCTATCTGGCTAATTTTAGTTGGGGCTTCCCATGATGAATGAGCAGGAGGAAGAGTTCATCCACTTTGTGTTATGCATCGAATGCCTCCATCGCGTGTGGCGCCTGATCAACACCATCAAAGATGCGCAGAGCAGTTCTTTAGTCGGCTTCGCATTTCGGTTTGCTCTTGTGGAATATTCAAAGCCATACAATTCGTCTCGTGGTACTTTCAAGAAAAAGCGCAAGCTCGACACGTCTTGTATTCCCACAGACCTATTGACTCTTCATACGAGAATCGTCAATTCGCGAGATCAAATTCATGCGCATTCCGACCTCACTGTAATGGATGCGAAGCTCTACATCAGTGAAATCCAAGGGAAGCGATTCACAACCATCAGTCGAAACATTGTCACCGGAGTGGAGGAACTGCCCAACATCGACGAAATTCAAGCGTTGATTGAACGCACTCTCGACAACATGTACGTCAAGGAGAAGGTTCTTGAAAACTCACTCCCATCTTAACCTTGCATTCGAGAGGGACTGCGCAAAAGAGCGCACCTGATACCTAACGCTTAAAGGCTCTTTGGTATGGATATAAAAACAGCACAAGACTTGAAAAATTATTACCTGCAAAAATCTTTGGCTTTAAATACGGCAGAAAAAAATAAAAATCATTATCTGCAAACTTATCCCGAGGATTTGCCCCATATAGCATGGTGCGCAGAAATAGCTAAGCTACCGCTCGCGGAGCAGTGCCTACAACTTGACATCACGCTCGAGAAAATAGAGGGTTTACCATACGGAAAAAAACCGGAAATCGATGCCTTGAACCACTTCTCAGCTCAAGGGTTCGTAGGAGCATACTGCGAGGGCGGGCCAGTTCTCCTTCTCATAAGATCCGCCGCATTGGATGTCTTAGCACAGCTCAACTCTTTTGGTCGAAGTGATGCCTGCACTCGGTACACGGAGGCGCAACTTACAATCTATAAGGAGAGTTCTGAGCTTATTCTGAATGCTGTTCGGAATGCTGATGTAGCGCAGGTTGAGAGCCACTTTAAAGAAATCTATATGTTCCCGCAAATACCGGAATATTACCCAGGACTTACCGAAGGCATAATGTCGTCGTTGTTCGCCGCTATCGGGGCAGAGCGATTAACTCAGATTACTGCGGCGATCATGGAGAACCCTTATACATATCGAGCAGGCTGGCCTGATCTCACAATGGTAAAGGGTTTAGATATGCTTTGGGTCGAGATTAAAACCACTGATCGCCTACACTTGAGCCAAATCATGACAATTTTTCGCATGAAACCTTTACTACCTGGGGATATGCGTGTGGTACAGCTCATCAAAATCAGACCGAAACATCATGGAGCTAAAGCACGGTAGGTTGGGGTGAGCCCGCGAACCCCAACATAAACGACAAACGTTAAT
>JBBTSN010000161.1:0-6208 GCA_038078775.1 Patescibacteria group bacterium
GGAAAGTTTGGGAATAGGGAGAGCATTTGTGAGATTTTCTTGTGGTACGGGAAGTTTTGTATCATTTTGTGGTGTGGTGATTGCGAGGCTTATACCGTGATTATTGAGCTCAAGAGAGCTTTCTGTATCGTTCATCCATATCCATCCGTCAGGAGTGGTGAAGGGAATGGTAAAAGAGAGAAGACTCGTGGCGTCGCCTAAAAAGAATCCTTGTGCGGTAGATGTGATTGAGCAAGAAAATGCGACTTCGTAGTTTTTGAGTTCTTCGGGGATTTTTCCGGTGAAAAAGATTTCTTCTTTGGTTCCTGTATCGCCGAGTATGACCCAGGATGGTTTTTTAAATGAGATGAGTGTTGGGAGGTCAAGAGGACATGAAGTATTGAGTGTAAGACCTGCAGTGTGTTCGTTCAGCCAAAGGGCGTGTTCTGGCGTAATGCGAAGCGCGAGTCCTGATGGTGTTGCGAGTTTTGGGGTGCGGATTCCGGTAAAAAGATGTTTGGTTATTATCCAGCCTAATCCAAAGCTCAGCAAAAAAATCCCTAAAAACACACCGACCCGCCAAGGATATTGGCGGGCTGGTGAGATGGTGTTGAGAGGGATATTTGCGTTGAGTATCACAGGGTTATGGTTTTCTGATGGGGGGAGGTTTTATGCCTGTGGGTTTTCCCGTGGCAGAAAGAGCTGATGACGAAGTTTTTTGTGCCTTTGCTCTCATCTCTTCTGTATACACATTACCTTCCGCCTGTTTCATCGACAAGTTCAGGCGTCCTTTTTCATCTAACTCGAGGACTTTTACGTGCACCATCATATCCTCTTTTACGATGTCGGTTACTTTTTCTACGCGCCACGGTGCCATTTCTGAAACATGCACGAGCCCATCTTTTCCCGGGAGTACTTCGACAAATGCACCGAAGTCCATAAGGCGGACTACTTTTCCGAGGAATGTTTCTCCGGGAACGAGTTCACGGGTAAGGTTGTAGACCCAGTCATATGCGGCCTGACCTGCAACGCCGTCGAGTGCGGTAATCATGACGAGTCCGTCTTGTTCAATGTCGATTGCGGTTACGCCGGTTTTCGCGATGATTTCGTTGATGGTTTTTCCGCCGGATCCAATGACTTCGCGAATTTTATCTGGATTGATGCGAAGTTTAAGGATGCGAGGAGCGGAAGGTGAAAGCTCTGTGCGTGGTGCGGGAAGTGCTGCGAGCATGACGTTGAGTACTTGGAGACGGGCGATTTTTGCGCGTTCAATGGTTTCGCAAATTACCTCTTGAGGAATACCGTCGGTTTTGGTATCGAGCTGGATTGCGGTAATACCGTTGGCGGTTCCGGTGATTTTAAAGTCCATGCCGCCTTCGCCGTCTTCAAGATCTTGAAGGTCGGAGATGACTTGGTAGCGTTTTCCATCACTTGCAAGACCCATGGCAATACCTGCTACCGGAGATTTAATGGGTACACCGGCGTCCATGAGTGCGAGCGATGCGCCGCATGTTGACGCCATTGAGCTTGAACCATTTGAGCCAAACGTTTCGGAAACGACACGAATAGCGTACGGGAATGTTTCTTGGTCAGGAATCATGTACTGGAGCGCTTTTTCTGCGAGTGCGCCGTGGCCGATTTCTCGGCGACCAGCGGAACGAACGGGCTTTGCTTCACCAACGGAAAATGGAGGAAAATTGTAGTGATGCATGAATCGCTTTTCGCCAACAAGTTCCATACCGTCGAGCGTTTGCTTGTCGCCCGGAGCGCCGAGCGTACACACGGAGAGTACTTGTGTTTCGCCACGTTCAAAGAGGCCGGAACCATGAACGCATGGGAGTACTGCAACCTCTGAAACAAGTGTGCGAATATCGTCGATTCCACGACCATCAACGCGACGCTTGTTTTCAATGATGTGCTTGGTGATTTCGCCTTCGAGTGTTGCTGTTACCATGGAAGCACCCATTTTTATTCCTTCTTCATCGAGTTTTTTCTCGGTGAGGAATGCAATGGTGTTTTTTTTGATGAGGTCTTTTGCTGCGTAGCGTTCTGACTTTGTTGCGTATGGGGCGCCAAAGAAATGCTTTTCAACTTCTCCTACGATGAAAGGCTTTGCGATTTTTTCTACCTCAGCTTTCTTTTCAAAGCGTGCACGATCTTCGTCGGTTTTCATGCCAAAGATATCGAGTTTTGGTTTTCCGAGGTCGGCACGGATTTTTTCGATGAGTTCGATAATCGGTGCAAGATTTTTTTGTCCAAAGAAAATAGCATTGATTGCATCTTGTTCACTTGCTTCATCGCATCCCGCTTCGAGCATGATTATTTTTTCGGGAGTTCCGGCAACTTCAACGTCAAATCGTGATGTGGTGCGTTCTTTGTAGGTGCCGTTTAAGATGAATTCGTTATTAATTTTGTTTACGCGAGTAACGGCGATTGGGCCGTTCCAAGGAATGTCGGAAATGTGGAGTGCGACTGATGCGGCGATGAGGCCTGGGACATCGGTATCGTTTACTTTGTCGAAGGCGAGCGCAGTAATCATGACTTGCACGTCGTTTTCCATGCGTGCATCAAAAAGCGGACGGATTGCGCGATCAATGAAACGTGCGGTGAGTACGGCTTCGTCGGTTGGACGGCCTTCGCGCTTAATAAAACGAGAGCCTTTGATACGTCCTGCGGCGTAGAGTTTCTCTTCGTATTCAACCATGAGTGGGAAGAAGTTCATGCCTGGACGAACGTCTTTTGACATGACTGCGGTTCCTAAAACCATGGTGTCTCCGTAGCGAACCGTACAACTGCCATTTGCGGCGCGTGCAAATTTGCCCACTTCAATAGTGAGTTGTTTTCCGCCCCAATTGATTGAATAGGATTTTGATGCCATAGGTTACGCGTGTTTTTGTGATTGAGGAGTATTTTTCTTTGGGCGACCGGGGCGTTTTTTTATCGTCGGTGCAGGTCGTACAGGGGGAGCCTTTTGGGGGAAGTTGCCCCCGGCCCTATCGGGCCGTTGGCCCGGAGGGGGAAGTTTTGAAGTTTGGAAGTTATGAAGAGGTGTCGTATTGGCTTGCTTGAACTGTAGTGGTGGGTTTGGCGTCTTGAATTCGAGGGGCTTTGTTTTTTCTGCTGCGGGGAGCATTTTGTTTTCTCCTTGCTCGGCGATGACGTCGCTGAAGGTGTCGGTGACGGATGCGACGCGGTGTGTTTGTGGGCGATAGTTTGGGTCGCGGATGAGGAAGGTGTTGAGATCGTCGGACAAGTTGGTGTACACGTCTGCGCAATCAACGAGTTTGTTGGATGTTGATTCGCGGAAGGAGATGACGTGGAACATGCGTCCGCGGTTTTTGACGTACTCGCCAAGTGGAACGTAATCTCCGTCACCGGAAACCATGACTACCACGTCGAGCATGTCGAGCATGCGAATAATATCGACGGTAATTCCGACATCCCAGTCCCCTTTTTTCTGGCCTCCTTCGTATTCGAGGAGTTCTTTCATGTTCACTTCGATGCCCATTTTGTGGAGCGCTTCAAAGAATGGCTGCTCATCACCGGTTTTTGTAGAAATAGTGTAGGCGATTGCGCGAACGAGTTGTTGATCGTTAATGCCTGCTTTTACGATGTTTCCAAAGTTTACTTTGCTGCCGTAAATGTTGCGCGCACTGTAGTACATGTTTTGTACGTCAATGAAAACGCCAACGCGGCGATGTTGATGAGAAAATTGCATGATCATATTGAGAAAAGAGTGATGTGTCATTCTGATACGTCATTTGCGAATGACGTATCCTGGGGGAGTTTCAGCGTCGACCGAAGGATCTTTGGAAGTCCTATGGATATCTGTAGCTCTCTTGTGAATGAATAAATATATAAAAATGTACCTGCAGTTAGTGTACCTGA
This sequence comes from Patescibacteria group bacterium, assembly GCA_038078775.1. Taxonomy (GTDB): domain Bacteria; phylum Patescibacteriota; class Patescibacteriia; order UBA9934; family UBA9934; genus JAGORL01. The sequence goes on from JBBTSN010000161.1 coordinate 3,868, forward strand.
TAAGAAAAGTGTAAAGTTATAAGTTATTAGTTTGAAGAGAATGGATGTTATTTTTTAAAAAATATACCGCTTACTTCAAACTATAAACTCACAACTTCTGACTTCTTTAAAAAATTTCCCTGCTCGAGAAAATCGAGCAGGGTTTTCTTCTTTAGTTACTTTTTGAGTCCCAGAGCTTCTACAAGCTCAGCGTATGCTTTTGCATCTTCGCGTTCCAAGTACTTGAGGAGGCGTCGACGTTCAGCAACTTTCTTGAGAAGACCACGACGGGAGCTAAAATCCTTGCGGTGGGTTTTGAGGTGAGCGGTAAGCTCCTTTACTTCTTCAGAAAGAATGGCGATCTGTACCTGGGGTGACCCCGTATCGGAATCATGGGTACGGAACTTTTTAATGATCTTGGCCTTTTTGTCTTTGTTGAGCATAGACTTTTGCATCACACCATCCAAGTAAAAGGGATGCTCAGGTGAGCCCTTAAACCGAGACAGAGGACATTACGTTTTACGTGAAGAATAGTACCGAATTTGAGGGAAAGTGTCAAAGAATTTGTGATTGCTGGTCACGGTGGACGAGACGAGGGTCGAACTCATTCCGCCAAGGTGGCGATCCTGGCATGCGACCCCTACCACCATTTCTTTGTCGAATCTTCGCTGTGAATAAGACAAAAACCCTCGAAGAACGAGGGTTTTTGTTTGCCACCTTGGAAAGTGCCACGAGGCACGCCAGGATTATTTTTATATTACCACGTATTTTTACCGAATGCAATTTTTGAGTTTTAGTGACAAACTTTATTTTACGACGCGTGGTACAATAAGGGTATATGGGAAAGCATTTGGAGCCTTTGATTAAAGAATTTCTTGAGTATCTTGAAATTGAACGTGGACGATCTGATAAGACGGTCAGGAATTATAAGTTTTATCTCACGCGCTTTAGCGACTGGGCAAAGTCCCCTGCCCCGCTTGAGATTGATGGAGAAATGGTGAGAAAATTTCGGTTGTATTTGAATCGTGATATTTCTGGGCGAGATGAGGCGAATTTGGCAAAGGCGACTCAGAATTATCATTTGATTGCTTTGCGGGCGTTTTTGAAGTATTTAGCGAAGCGTGACGTGAAATCGTTTGCTGCAGAAAAGATTGAGCTTGCGAAGCAAGGAACGCGACATGTTGAGTTTTTAGAAAAGGAGGAGCTGACGCGTATTTTGGCTGAGCCAGGAAAGGATCCTACTATTCTTGGCTTGCGTGATAAGGCAATACTCGAATTGCTTTTTTCTACGGGATTGCGCGTTTCTGAGCTTGCGGGATTGAAGATTGAGCAGGTGAATTTGAAGAATGAGGAGTTTACGGTTTTGGGAAAGGGTAAAAAGCATCGACTTGTTTTTCTTTCTCCTGAAGCGCGAGACATTATTAAGACGTATCTTGAGCAACGACAAGATGTTTCTCCGTATATTTTTGTTCGGCATGATAAGGCGCGCCGTTCAAAGGCCGTTGGTGAAGAGTCGAAGCCGCTTACGCCAAGATCCATCCAACGTCTTGTTGATCGTTATTCGCGCATGGCGGGAATTACGAAGGTAGTAACGCCGCATACGATGCGTCATACCTTTGCAACTGACCTTTTGCGCAATGGTGCGGATATTCGTGCGGTTCAAACCATGCTTGGGCATGAGTCGATTACGACAACGCAGGTGTATACCCATGTGACGGACAGAGAATTGAAGCGTGTGTACCAATCGTTTCATGATGCAGATTCAAAAAAGAAAAAGAGCATTTAGCTCTTTTTCATTTTTTCGATGTCGTTTAATAGCTTTTGGAGATTTGCGGACATTGCGTTAAGCACTTCTTGGTGTTCTTTGTCCCGTCTGCTGTCTTCCTCATCGTCTTCTTGAATGTCATCGACGTCTTCTTCGATTGCGTCGATATCTTTTTGGATTTCTCCCACATTTTCTTGAATCTCATCGACATCAACTTTGATTTCGTCGACATCTTGTTCAACGTCTTTGATGACCTGGGATTGTTGATTGACGCTCATTTGAATGAAAATGGCGAGATAAATTGCTTCGAGAGAAACGCCGGTGGTGAGAACGAGAAGCACGATGTCCCAGGAAAGGATGTTTAAAGCTCCGATAAGAAGGATGGCGGCAAAAAGAATGGTATGTATGATGAGAGAAGAAAAAGAGCCGATGTTGGTTGTGATCTTTTCGATAAAAGAGACGTGATCTTGCGATTTCATAGCTTGTATATTGTACTCCTCCCGTAAACCTTTTACACTGGGGGTCATGCCTCGGTAGCTCAGTTGGATAGAGCAGGAGACTTCTAAGCTCAAGGTCGCAGGTTCGATTCCTGCCCGA
>JBBTSN010000162.1:0-13771 GCA_038078775.1 Patescibacteria group bacterium
GTAGTACGTCAACAAAAAGTCAGCGATTTCTCCAAACAACGGTGCAGCAGTACTATCTGCATAAATAACTCCCGCCTTTGGATTTTCAATTTTTACAACCATGGCAAATTGAGGATCTTCAACCGGACCAAATCCCGCAAACGATCCATTAAACGCCGTTTCAGAATACACACCATTCACCGCAATTTGTGCGGTTCCTGTTTTACCTGCAATGTAATATCCCGGCACTGCCGCACGCTTTCCGTGACCGTACTCAACAACGGCCACAAGCATACCCGCAATCTTTCCCGCAGTTTCTGGAGTGATAACCTGACGCAAAAACGTCGGAGCAATATCTTCAACCGTACCATCGGAATATTCTTTACGTTCAACAATGTACGGCTTCATGTATTGCCCACCGTTTGCAAGCGTCGCATATGCTCCTGCGATCTGAAGAGGCGTTGTGGTAATACCCTGACCGTAGGCCGCCGTTGCGAAATACACCTCAGCATTACTTTCAAGCGATGCAATCGTTCCCGGTGCTTCCGTGTTCAATTCAATACCCGTAAGCGTTCCAAAGCCAAATTTTTCAATATACGCCTTTAATTGATCTTGCCCTGTTTGCCGCATCACCCACACCATTGCCGTATTCACCGATTCTTCAAGCGCCTCAATCATGGTAACCGTACCGAATATCTTTTGTGCCGCATTATAAATAGGACGAGTCCAGCCCACATCAATCGATCCCGTGTCGGTATACGTTGAATTCGGGGTTACGGAACCCGTATCAATACCTGCAGCCATAGTAATCGGCTTAAAAATAGAGCCTGGCTCATACGGCGTAAAAATAGCCTGGTTTGCATATACCGAAAGATCTTCTTCATTTCCATAGTCATCAGGAAGAAAATCAGGTACACCGCACATAGCGAGCACTCTTCCCGTTGCGGGCTCAAGGATAACCACTACACCGCTATCTGCATCATTTTCTTCAACCGTTTTCGCGAGCTTATCACACACCATAATCTTAAGTATACGATCAATCGTGAGATATAAACTTCCCCCATCAACCGCAGGAGTAAATTCGCGATCTCCTACGCCAACCCAGCTTCCCGCAACATCAGCTTGCGCATAGAGCGAACCGGGAGTTCCCGAGAGAAAATCATCAAAGTAACCCTCAAGTCCATAATTACCGTGCGGATTTCCCTCTGCATCTTGTCCAAAAAAGCCAATCACTTGGCCACCAAATGCAGGCTCGGGATAAGAACGTGCATTCTCTAAAACAGAATAGATGCCCTTTGGTGCAAGCGCCTCAACGAGCCGAAGCTGCTCCTCGGTTACTCCTTGAGCAACAGGTTCGTACGGGTCATCTTTTTTGGAAAGGCGTGCGATAAGTTTCGCGACAGGATTAGCATCAAGTGAGGGAATCTCTAGACCCTTCCTATCGTCAGGGTCTTCCTCTACCCCATCTGTAATTATCCGTTCTTCATCCGTCTCACCATCCGTTCTATCTGTAATCACTAACATTTCCAAAGCCTCCGCTTCCTGAATTCTCCCCGCGCCACGCAACTGTGCAGCCGCAGTCAAACGATCATATTCATCAAGCCCATCCATCTGAACAATGCTCGCAATCGCACGCCCAACGCCAATCGGATCAATCACCTCACGAGGATCAGCATACAAAAGCGCGCGCGGCTCCGTTGTCGCAACCGGATACCATGTGGCATCACCGAAATCTTGCACAAAAAGCGAACCGCGCCGAGGAACAAGTTCTTGATATAACGCATGCTGCCCTTCAGCAATTGCACGATAATAACTCGCATCAACAATTTGGAGTGCAGCAAGTCGAAGAATAATTGCCGAACCAAAAAATAAAAAGAAGAAACGGAACATGCGCAGGCGCCGTCCGTTTCCTGTAGTGTGTTTTCGTAATCCTCCTCCATGCATAAGGGAAGTATGAAGTAATGAGTTAAAAGTTTGAAGTGAAAGGTATTTTTTATAAAATAACATCCACCCACTTCACACTTCCGCCAGAGGCGGATCCGCCTCTGGCGAAAACAACTCATAACTTCAAACTTTCACTTACGCTTCTTGCAACTCTTCTTCATTTACTTTACGTCCGTACGATGCCGTGGTGTCCCCGGTGCTTTCATCAACAATCAAACGAATAATTGCTGAGGGACCTTCAAACTCACGCATCATCATAATGGTTCCTCCATCGTCAGTAAGGAGCGTTACTTTGCTCTCGTAGGAGAACTCGTAATCCTGGCCACCGTACACCACAATGTCATCTTCAGGCTCCATTTCTTCGTCAATATCCTCAAATTGAATAACCTCTTCTCCTTCTTGATCAAGGGAAAGCCAAGTTCCATCTTTTGCGCGAACCCAAAATACCGTTTCACCGGACTCAAGAACAATTTCATCGGCCCGTGTTGGTTCGAACGTTTTGTCACGAACAATGATTGATTGCTCTTGTTGAACTCTTGTTAATGCTTCTGCAATAGTCATATAAAGTGGGGAGTTTGAAGGTATGTGGTTGGAAAGTCAAGCACAATACACATTTTACGAAAGAAGTTTACCTTATCATGTATTTTTATGAAAAAACTATCCACATGAGGGAAAGATAGAAGACGACAGACAACAGACAAGAGGCGACAGATGAAAGAAGGTGAGATATCAGAAATCTGCCGTCTGCCGTCTTTTATCTGCAGTCTGTTATCTCTTCTCTCTTACTGACAAACCGCACATTCCTCATTCGCAACATCACGCTTGGTAGAAGCAACACCAATGGAATCAGCATGAATAGGAGCGCTTGAACGGAAGTAATACAACGACTTTACGCCGCTCTTCCATGCCATCATATGCACTTCGTTCATGTACTTTCCAGAAACAGGTGTTTGGAAGAATAGGTTCAAACTCTGCGCCTGGTCAATATAGGGCTGACGATCAGCAGCTTGTTGCACAATTTCACGCATGTTCATTTCATAACCTGTACGAAAAATAGCCTTATCCTCCTCAGACAAGAATGCCAAATTCGCAACACTGCCCTTGTCTGCAATCACCGTCTTCCAAACCTCAGAAGTATTTTTACCCTTCTCCTCAAGGAAACTTTCTAAATGACGATTTTTAACAAGGAAGCTTCCGGAAAGTGTTTTCTGCAAATACGCATTTCCCGCGATCGGCTCAATAGCTGGCGTTGCCTCACCACACAAAAATGCGGTCGAAGCGGTTGGCTGAATGGAGGTAACGTAACTATTACGCTGCGTTCCTCCATCAAGCGGGAGGCCACGCTCTTCGCCCAAACGAACCGATGCCTTACGAGCAGCTTCGCCAAATGTTTTAAAAATCGTTTTATTAATAGTGCGTGCCATAACGCTCTCAAAAGGAATGCGCTTCCCCATGAGATAACCATGATAACCCATCGTCCCAAAACCAATGGAACGCTCACTCTGCACGGAGAAAATAGATTTCTTATATTCCTTTTGATCAGCCATTTCACAGAACGTTTCGAGATTATTATCAAGTCCCTTTACTGCTGCATAACAAACCGCGTCAATTTGATCGGAAAACTCATCCCAACGCTCTAAATTAATAGACGCCAAACAACAGACGGCGGTACGGTCGTTATCGGTCGGAAGTACAATCTCCGTACACAAATTCGACTGGCGTACCTTGAGGCCCATCGCTTGATGGTGCGGAGGAAGTGACTTGTTCACCGTATCAATAAACAACAAGTACGGCTCACCTGACTCTGCACGCATAGAAAGAATCTTGCGCCACATGGTGGTTGCATCAATCTCCTTCACAACCGTATTGAAATGCGGATCAATAAGTTTGTACGTCGTACCCGCTTCAACCGCCTGCATAAATTCATCAGTAATAGTAATACCAATGTTGATGTTGAGCGTTTTGCGGTCTTGGTCTCCCCCCGTTGGCTTACGCGTTTCCAAAAAGTCTTCAATATCTGGATGATCAATTTTCAAATACGCTGCAGCGGCGCCACGACGCACACCATTCCGCGCAATTGCAACGGTTTCGGAATCCATGATCTTGAGGAAAGGAATCACACCAGAGGAGCGAAGACCGGAAGAAATAAGCGGAGCGTTCTGCCCGCGCAACTGCGACCAATCCGTTCCAATACCTCCTCCATATTTTGCCAAAAATGCATTCTCACGGAAAACATCAAAAATTCCTCCCAAATCATCAGGAACCGTATTGAGGAAGCAAGAAATAGGAAGACCCTTCTTCGTGCCAATATTCATGAGTGTTGGAGAAGAAGGCAAGAACCAATTCTTACTCATGATGTCATACAAAAACTGTGCGTGCTCTTTCTCGCCACGTGCCATACCTGTTGCAATGCGCGCAAAAAATATTTGCGGATCTTCGATAACCGTACCTGCAACATTGCGAAGTGCGTACCGATCACGAAAATTCTCAAGTCCAAAATACGTAAAATTCGTATTACGCTCAGGAGCAAGGACAAGTGATTGCTGAACCTCCTTATATTCCTGCATGTAATACTCAGAATCCCAACTTCCCTTTCCTGCAGTATTTGTAAGAATCTCACCAAGAAGAATATCGCGTGCAGCAACAAGATCGTTTGCAGAAAGTGCATCAATAACCGAAGCGTAGGGCATAAAGGTTTATTCGTCATGCCGGACACCGATCCGGGCTCGCCCGTAGGGCTATGCCCGAGGGCATCCAGCGTCTAATCTTTTATAAAGTAAGAAATCTATTACGTCCAATCCTCAAGTACCGATCCTTTTGAGTATTCCGTTGCCCGCGTTTCAAAGAAATTTGCGTGCTCTTTTGCATTGATCATGACATCAAGCCACTCAAGAGGATTGGTAACGTTGTACATGGCGTCCAGTCCCAAGTCATTTAAGCGACGATCTGCGATGTAGCGGATGTATTGCTTTACATCCTCTGGCTTCAATCCCGGTACCGCACCCATCGAGAAACACGTATCAATAAACGCATCTTCAAGCTTTACCATGTCATCACACGCGCTTTTGATGGTGTTCTGAAACTGTGGCGTCCAAAGATATTTATTCTCATCAATAAGGTCACGGAACAAATGACACACACCTTTACTATGAAGCGACTCATCACGAATCGACCACGTCACAATCTGACCAATACCCTTCATTTTTCCCATACGAGGGAAATTCATGAGAATGGCAAAGGAAGAAAACAACGAAACGCCCTCTAAAAAGGCACCAAACACCGCCAAGTTTAACGCAAGATCTTTAATGTCATGCACGTTAAACTTATGAATGTAGTCATACTTTGCGCGCATGGATCCGTAATCCATAAACGCTGAGTATTCTTTTTCGGGAAGACCAAGCGAATCGTTGAGATAAGAGTATGCCCACACGTGCACAGACTCCATTGCAGCAAACGACGAAAGCATCATTTTGATTTCAGGCTTGTTGAATGCAGGAATAAGCTGTTGGTTGTAATTATTGTTTACTTCAATATCACCCTGCGTGAAAAAACGCAGAATCTGAATAATGAGATTCGACTCCTCAGGAGCCAAACGAAAACGGTAATCTGCAATGTCAGATTCCATGGGCACTTCGGTAGGCAACCAGTGTGCCTGGTTCTGCTTTTGGAAGTACTCATAAAAATGCGGATACTCAAAAGGACGAAACACCGCGCGAGGCGTAAGAAGCCGCGAGGTTCGCTCTTGAGTATCAGCACTTTTGGTAACAAAAGTTTGTAGTGTCGTTTGATGCATAAGAAAATAAAAATAGCCCTCGGGAAAGGCCATTTCTCCTCCCTTCCCTCCATCGACGCTCACACAACATGTTGTGTAATACGGGGAGAGCATACCACTAGGGCTAGTGGTGGCCAGGAGCCGTCTGTGGGAAAGTCGACTTTGTTTTTAAGGTTCGCGGAATTCTCTTCTTGCGTCGTAAAAAGAGTCTGTCGCCCCAGGCCTAACCCTCTAAAATCCCAACGTGAAATTTACTGCAGGTTTTGCGGCCTCAGGACTAAAATCAACATTCACTGCCTGCCGCTCACCGCGCTTCGTATCAAACAAAATAAAACCATTTTTAAGCCCAAACTCATACACTTCTTTGGTTACTTTTACATCCTGCAAACAATACTCTCGAATTTCATCAATCTTTCCCTCTTTCCACCATGCAACCGCCTGCAACCCGTGCGCCGACTTCTGCGTTCCAAGCGTCGCCTTCGCCACATCATCAAGCTTAATACGGTAACCTAATTCCTTTGCAATAATCGCTAAAATATCAAGCTGAGGAAGTCCAAGCAAATCACCCGCATAATAGTTATTGAGCACGGGCATATCAAACCCAATCGAGTTATACCCAATGATACGACCACTTTTTTCAAGACGTGCGTACAATTGAGGAAGGTCAGGTTCTAAAAATGATTCCCAGGTATCTGTCTCATAAAAATAACACCCCACAAGCGATACTTTGAGCTTATCGGTAAAGTATCCCCCTACCTCATCAAACGTATTTTGCGTTTCAATATCGAGAACAACTTCTTGAGACATATGGTCTCGAGTGTACGGGAAATACTCAAGAAAGTAATCTTTAAGAATGTGGATAACGTATACATCGTTTCTAGAGGCAAATACGCTACAATAGAGAAAAGATAGTTTTATGAGAAAAAAAGGAATGGAAATATTTGGGAGCAAACCCAAAGAACAAGTAAAAAATCCGGAAAATAGGGAACCAAAAGAATGGCGCGAGGTACAGAGAGCCCACGAAGTTGTTGCGATCGGTGATCTCCACGGACGCTATGAAGCTTTTCTTGAAAACGGCAAACACGCAAATATTCTTAAAGAAAAAAATGACAATACCCGCTGGACGGGTGGCGATCGCGCCGTGGTCTTTTTAGGCGATATTCTCGCAGATCGTTTTATAGACGGCCCCCGTATTCTGAAAAAAAATGTGCCCGTTGCGTAAACAAGCTGAACGCAAAAACGGCAGCATTACTCTCCTTACTGGCAACCACGATATGTGGGCTTTTAGCTATCTTTTTCACGAAGAAATTGAGGGAATATCCCCCAATGACGCATTGATCCAAATGGTAAATACGGGAAAAGGACTCGTTGCCTTTTTGCCGCTCGCGGGCATTAATATCCCTAAAAACTTTGAAGAGATGGGCATTGAAAATCAAAGGAAGTTCATAAGAGAAATGCTCAAACCCGCTGAAGTCCGAGGAGCCATTCGTCACGCCATTGCACAATCACCCGAACTCCAAGAAACATACGGACAATATCAGGTACTTCATCGTATTGACGACACGCTATTCACCCATTGTGACCCAACAACAAACATGATGGAAGATCTTCTTGAGCGCTCAGAACAAGCGGGATCTCTTGACGCCGCACTTCTTAAACTCAATGGAGAGTACCAACAGAGTCTTCGCCACTGCCTTGCGCATCCCGAAGCACATCCAACAGACAACTATCGCAAAATCGTAAATACGTATACCGCAACGGGTAACCGAGAAACATTCGCGTCATACACAATAGCAACAGAACTCCGCGCAAAAGGAATAAATGCCATAATCCACGGTCACACCCCACCAGGACTCACGACACATGGTGATTACGACGCAAAAAAATTCGTGAGAGAATTTCTCATCATGAGTGCAGACAGATCAGCACTCAAAGATGAAAATATGCGCTTTCGTCGTTCGGTAGCCACTATTGGCAAAGACGGAGTTATTATTGGAGGTGAAGACAAAAGATTGTATAGAACTCGCTAAGATCCTTTTTACATCCCTACAATTTCCGAATATGTGGGGTACGCACGCAGCATTGACCGCATGGTTGACCACGGCACGTGTGCCTCCATGGCAAGCGCATATTCATGAATTACTTCCCCTGCACGCTCACCAAATATATGCGCACCAAGAATAGTTTCCCCGTCTCCCGCAAGAACAACTTTCAACATGCCCTCACGATAGTTATCAATAGCTGCACGACTAAGCGAACGAACAGGAACCGTGTGTGCAAATGCTTTTTTATCGATCTTTTTTGCATCTTGAAGTGTTTTTCCTACACTCGCAAGCTCAGGAAGCACAAACGTAACTCGTGGAACCACACGATCGGAAAAGGATTCATATACCTTTGTTTTGCCAACGTTTGCCGCATTCCAGCCCGCAATACTCCCCTCGGTTGCGGCAACACTCGTAAATTGCATGCTTCCCGTAACATCTCCTGCAAAAAAGATGTGCTTTTGCGAGATAAATTCCTCAAGCTGTAATCCTGCAATATTCGGAACACGACCATTTGCAACAAAAAGCCCTTGTGCTCGTACAGAACGCCGAGGAGCATCACCTTCTTGATACGTAACCTGAACCTGCTTTCCTTTCTTTTTTGCTTCAAGCACCGCGACATTGCACATCACATGCACTCCACGTGCGCGAAGCGCAACCTCTGCAAGCGCCGCAAGCTCAGCTTCATCACGAGGCAAGAGCTGAGGCGCATGTTGCAAAAGCGTAACCTTCACACCAAGCAAACTCCACAATGTTGCAAACTCACATCCTATAGGTCCCCCGCCTACAATAACAATTGATTGAGGAACATACTTTTGCACTACAACATCACGGTAGCGCAGCACATGAATCTTCTCATCACACACAAAAGAAAAAGGCGCATCGGTGGCACCCGTTGCAATCACAAATGCCTTTGCAGAAATTTTTTTTGTAGTGCCAACAAGCACCGTATGCGCATCAAAAAACCTTCCTCGCCCCTTCACCACATGCACCCCACGATCACTCAAAAAACGCTTCGCCAACGCACCGTTTTCATACAACGACGTAAGAAGCGCATCTTTTCGCTTTTGCATCTTTGCAAAATCAAATCGAATATCTTTTGCAAATACTCCCAAGTGAGGCGCATCATGCTTAAACGTGTAATACGTTCGCGCAGCATGCAAAAGAGCCTTTGTAGGCGTACATGCAGAAAAAGAGCATTCCCCTCCCAAGCGATCCTCTTCAACTAAACAAACAAAAGCACCCGCCTCTGCAGCGCGTTCAGCGGCCGCAATTCCCGCAGAGCCTCCCCCAAGAACCACAACATCGTAATCGTATTTCTTTTGCATACTCATCGTGTCACAAGACGCCATAAATGGCGTCTCTACATCCACCTCACTATCCGTTCAATCCGTCCCAACTTCACAACTTCCCTACTTCACTACTTCACTCATCGTATCCCACAACTCAGGATATCCATGTTGTTGTAAATAATACCACCACTCTACTCCCCAAAAACTTACTTCAGAAAACCCTGCTGCACGTGCGTAGGCAAGATTATTAAGCGCGTCTTGCGAAGTAAAAAGTAAAGATGCAGCCTTAGAAGAAAGATAACGCGGGTGACTAGTAAACCATGGCTCCATTTGTAATTCAGAAATAACAACATCATGTGAAAAAAGGAACGGCACCCGCATAAGTACGTACCACCCCGTAGGAACAGGAAGAGTAAACGAGCCAAAAAGCGAATGACTTGTTTTTCGGTACATACTCACTCCAATACGATCCGCAAAGGGTGCAACCGATCCCCACATTTGTTGCTCTCCGCTTACCGTCATTTGTATCTCTGCATCAGGATCAAGCGTTCGAACCAAATCAATTTCTTCTTTAAGTAAATCAATATCTGGATCGGGACAATCACCAAAGGCAAAGAATAACTCATTCTCCACCTGCCACACATCAACAACAGGAGCATAGCGAATAACCGCTTTATCTATGTACGCAAGAAGTGACTCACGATACACGTCACGATCCCTTGAGTTCACCCACGCAGGAACAAAACACTCTGGCCAACGAGGAACTTTCGCACCAATGACCATATGTATCGAAACATCAGCACTCTGCATTTTTGCAACAGCAAGATCAACATCATTCCAAACGAAAACGTCAGACTCTCGCTCAATTGCATCCCAATACAAAGGAAATCGAACAAAAGCAGGATGGAAGGCATCAAGCGTTGCAGCAAGGGTTTCTTGAGCATCTAATCCTAATGACTCCGCGTACATGGAAGAAAACGTAAAGCCATACACAGGACGTGATTGCGCCTCACGAAACGCATACGCACCAAACAAGACAAGCACGCCAAGCGCCCAGAATAGTATCGCGTAAAAAATGGCGCGTCCTCCAGACATGCAAAGTATTAAATCTCCTCTTTCTTTTCACGTACAAATGCCAACCATCCTTCAACAAACTCAATCGCAACCTTAAGAGGGGCTTCAACAATAAAATCAAAGAAGTAAATGAATACATTAATTTTTGAAACCTTGGTGGAAAGCCATGAACCTGCCTGCACAATAGGCAAAAAGAGCACATCAAACAATGAACCAAAAAATCCTGAACGAGCATCAGACAACACAATATCGCGAACCGACATACGAATACGAATACCGAAAAACGTTACCAGCGAAAGAAAGAACAAGAACAACCCAATAGAAAGCCCATGGAAACCAAGTGCATGAAGCGTGGATCCAATCGCGCTATAAACAGCGACAAAAAGCACCGCATACATAGCCGCAAATACCGCGGTCCATGACGTACGCTTATGCGCCTTAATACGCGTATGTAAAAGTGGATGGTCTGCACCAACCGCAAGCGCACGAGCCGCAGCCGTATAATCAGTAACGTTCGAATCGCCAGGAAGTGAAACCGACAATCCAATCACCGCCAAAAAGAAAGGGTGAAAAAGAATATTTACAAACAAGGGATACATCGGAACATCCCCATTGTGCAAAAAGAGATCGTACGGCAATTCAATAAGCAACGCTAAAAGCATTTTTGTAAGAAACAAGAACGCAACCGAGCGTACAACGGTTCTTCGCAAACGCACCTGGAAATCTTCAATACGCTTAGAAAGCTCCGCTGCAACCGCTCGATCAAGCGCAGCAGAATCATGGAAGAGTGCAGCATCAGGCTTTGCGCTATGGAGTGCATTTGCAATAACACGGAAAAGGCCAGCCTTTCGACGAATAAGACGCATGAGACGATCAGCAAGTGGATTTGCAATATCGCTCTCAATCGTATGTACAATACGAAGAAGATGCGCAGCAATTTCTTGCACACGCTCAGGAGATGCATGTTGCCAATCAGGGTAGTACAACGTCAAAACACGATACCGCAAAATGCCTACGTTAGACTTAAGAAGCACGCGATGTACTGCGGTATACAAACGAAGATCCTTTTCTTGATCAGAAAGCTTAAGCGCAGGATCCCAATCAATACGCTTTTTAAGCGCATCATACATAAAAGAAGCAAGCGCCTCTTCATGCGTGATAGGAACGAGAAGTTGATCAAGATCAGTTGCAAGAACATCAAAAATCCATCGATATAAATCTTCACGCTCTTTTGGGGAACGCCCAGATACCGCCTTCAACAAAACTTCGTATTTCTGAATCGCCTGCTCAATAACTTTTGAAAATGCGAGTGGAATGGTTTTATTTGGAAGATACTTTGCCCATACCAATTCACGCATCAAATCAGAAGCGTGCTCGGACAGGTCACGCTCAGCTCCTGCATAGCGTTTCATAATACGCAAAATAGCATTGCGCCGGAGCAAGTGATCTTCTTGGTAATCAAACGTATTACGAATCTTTTCGTACACCGTTGCTGCAGAAGAAGCAGGAGAGCTTACTTCAAGCAATTCTTCGCCTGCCTTTTCCTGAAAAGGGGCGTGAGGATGAAGCTGGGGAGCAAGGTTTTTTAACACGTCAGACATACGAAAAGGGCTAGAACAGAGAGCGTTCAGTGGATTTTTCAAGAAGAACCATGGCCTCGTCGGCAGTATCAACCAAACTAAACAAACGAATATCCAGACGATCAATCGCATCGTACCTGCCGTAGACCGTTTCTTCAAGGAAACTTACAAGGGGAGTCCAATAATCCTTTCCCACCAAAATCACAGGAATGCGCTCAGACTTTTTGGTTTGAATAAGTGTAAGAATTTCAAAAAGCTCATTAAGTGTGCCAAAACCACCCGGAAAGTACACATACGCCTGGGCACTCGCCGCAAACATCACCTTTCTCGTAAAAAAATAATGAAAAGAAATACCGTGCGTAACATATTTGTTTGTACGCTGTTCGTGAGGAAGTTGAATATTAAGACCAACCGAAATTCCTCCACCCTCAAATGCACCCTTATTTGCGGCCTCCATAATTCCAGGGCCTCCGCCGGTTACCACGGTAAAGCCCTTTTGCGCAAGCATCTTTCCTAAGCGCTCAGATTCCTTGTACCAAGGATTCGTAGGCGGGATACGCGCAGATCCAAAAACAGAAATTTCCCGACGCATGGTAGAAAGAAACTGAAAACCCTCAACAAACTCCGCCATCATGCGAAAAATCCTCCACGTAAGATCGGCCATACGAGGCGGACGCGCACCCTGCTCGCACATTTTTCGCTCCTCGGAAGTAAGGGGCACCTTGCATACTCCCCCTTCGCATTCAGCTATTTTGCTTCCTCCAAACAAGTTTCGCATATAAAGCTAGTGTACCATTTTTATCCTTCTGCAGGGGGATGTCTTCCCCAAAGAACGCTTTCTTGAGGAAGCTTTTCTGCATATGCCAAAATTTCTGGCCACTCCGTTGCAACAAACACCACCAAGGCACTTGCGCAAGCTTCATCAAGGCCAATTGAACGCCCCACAGGAAGACCAATTTCCTGAACCATGGGATCAAACCACCGCACAGGAATATCTTGCGCAAGAAGCCCAGCAATAATCTCAAGGGCAGGGGCTGAACGAGTGTCATCAGTGCCCGCTTTATACGCAACACCAAGCACCGCAACATGTCCACGCCCTCCTGCAGAACGATGCGCTCGTACAATTTTTTCAAGAAATCGCGCACGCTGACGTGTATTTCGTGCCTCAGCTTCATGCACAAGAGGCAGAGAAATATGTCTATCTCGTGCAGTCGCAAGAAGCGCTTGCGTATCTTTTGGAAAACAGCTCCCTCCATAGCCTAACCCATGCACTAAGAACTTCGAACCAATTCTTGAATCGTAGCCCATGCTCTTCGAAATAATCCGCATATCTGCACCAACTTCTTCAGCAAACTCACTCATCTCATTTACAAAACTAATCTTCGTTGCAAGAAATGCGTTTGCTGCATATTTCGCAAGTTCAGATGTCACACAATCAGTTGTAATAATCGCAACTCCCTCTTGTTGCCAAGAAGCATAAACTTTCGTAAGTACATCGAGAGTCTTTTGATCATGCGCACCAAAAACAATACGGGAGGGGAAAAGGGCATCCCGTACCGCCGTACCTTCAGCTAAAAATTCAGGATTTGATGCAAAAGAAAGATTGGGAAATCGCTCACCAAGCATTGCGCAGGTTCCCGGAGGAACCGTGGATTTTACAACAAATATGCAGCCAGGAAATTTCTGTTCACATTCTTGCGCGGCAAGAATAACCGCCGAAAGATCCGCCCGACCATCTGCAGCTTGAGGTGTCCCTACTGCACAAAAAATAACATCAGGAATCCCTAAAGAAGAATCGAGAGAATCTAGAAACAATATATTTCCCCTCTGAACACCCTTCTGTAAAAGCTCTTGAAGATCCGGTTCAAAAAAAGGAATCTTCCCACTCTTCAATAGCGCAATACAATCCGTATTCACATCAACAACGGTCACCCAATGATGCTCAGCAAATACTCCCGCAGTTACGAGTCCGACCCAGCCGGCACCGATGATGTAAATATTCATAATATGAAAGTGTGAAGTGATAAGTTATTAGTATGAAGTGGGTGGATGTTATGTTTTGGGTTGGGCTAGGAGGCTAGGCGGGTT
>JBBTSN010000163.1:0-12873 GCA_038078775.1 Patescibacteria group bacterium
TCGATAATCAAGATATTTTCCTTTGAGCGGATGATTATGGAGCTGAGAATCATTGATGTTTTTTAAAAAAAGCTTGAGCCGTTCCTGTACCTGTCGTTGAAGCTTTTTACCGAGCTTTTGATAGTCTTTTTCAAAACTTTTATGAAACTCAAGGATCATAGACCGGCGAAGTATGCCTCAAGTTCTTTTATATTTTTTATTTTTTTTGAAAGATTTTTTCCTTTTGTAATATCTTTTTCAACTGCCCCGAGAAGCGATTCAAGTTCAGGGGTCATGTGGGGAACCAACGAAAATTGAACCGTTTTTGTACGAATAAATTGCTTAAGATATGCATTAACAACGGCACTTAGGGAAAGTCCGAGATTGTTTGCCAGTTGTTTTGCCTGATCTTTTACTCCTGCATCCGTTTTAATGTTCATCATGATTTTCATATATCCAGAGTATATACAATGGATATTTTACGTCAATCCACTGATTTTTCGTGCGAGACGATACAGTTTGTATACAAAGGGCTTTGTGGGAACGTCGAAGGTGCCGGGCATGGAAAGGCGCTCGCCACCAAAGCCGGATTTGAAACGCGTAATACCTGCCCAAGTGTGGGATTCGTTAGCATTTTCTGGTGCGACACCCCAGAAGTCGTATTTTGTCATGCCTTTTGTTGCGGCATCTTCCATGAGGGCTGCGTGAAGGGCATACGGTGCCATGACGTCACGATCGGTGCTTGATGAAGCGCCGTGCAGATAGGTGCGTGTGTCGCTGGCGTCGATCATCATGTTTGCTGCAAGATCTTTTTCTTCGTATGTCGCGAATGCGAAAAAGGCAGCGCAGGTTGGACCTTGGAATTTTTCGATGATGGCGCGGTAACGCTCGGGGCTGTGTGCCGAGAACCCATCTCTGGTTGCGGTTTGGCGCATGAGCGCCATGAAACGAGAAAGGCCATCAACGCCCGCGTATTCAATTTTGACACCTTTTTTTTGTGCCAAGCGAATGTTATAGCGCGTCTTTGGCTTCATCCGGGCGTATATTTCTTCGATGTTTTGTGAAAGTGATACGACAATAGTGTGCGCTGGATGCCGTTCGGTTGAAAAAGTGCTTTCTTCGGGAACCGTTTCTGATTCTATTTTCACAAAGGCACTGCCTTCGCAGTGTTCGCGGAGAATTCGCATGCGCGTTTTTATGGGAGCATCGCCCAGAGGAGCTTTTGGAAAAAGCCAGTACGAGGCGCCAAGCGGCAACGGCTGCCAGATGCCTTGTGCAAGCACCGTTCCCTCGGGGGTTTTTTCATAAATACGTTTTACCGGCGCGCCAAGAGACATTTGCACTTCGCCCCACTCGTACATCTGCAAAAAAGCACCAAACGGCGGAGCGTATTTCTGTACTTGTTCGTTCCATTCGCGTGCGTCCATAGACTAGTCATCGATTATGTCACCACGTCTGTATGCCTCTTTATATTCTTCTTCGGAAGCGCCTCCGTTCCAGATTGATCCTGCTCTCGTTCCCCCAAATAAGCGTTCTATTTCTTTTAATGGAAAGAAGAAACCGAGCGTCATACTGCCCTTCATGATACGGGTAATGGTTTTGAGATGTGTTGATGGGCTTTTTTGGAGATCCCGTATAGAGGCGACGTGCTCTTTGGTAAGTACCCTGAGAGTTCCGTGCATATGTATATACTTTTGTATGTATAAATGTATATACAATTCTACATACATTATGAGAAAGGTTTTTTAGATACCCCCAGCCATTAAAAGATTCACCTCACTTTCTCCCCAACATTCTCAATGCTGACTTGATGCGCTCCTCAGGAGACGACCCCTGCACATGCGGGAGTACTGCAGCGATGTCATCTTTTGAATATCCCAGAGATTCCAGTGCATCTACGGCATCGTCTTGTACCTTTGCTCCTGTTGCGTCGACCAGAACGCCTTTGAGATCGAGAATGATTTTTTGTGAAGTCTTCTTTCCAACGCCGGAGATTCCTATGAAGAATGAGAGGTCGCCCGCAAGAATAACCCGACGAATAGTATCCGGACTTCCGGCGGACATGATTTTCATACCCACTTTTGGACCAACTCCCTGAACGCCAATCAACGCCTCAAAAAGCACCAATGCGTCGAGCGAAGTGAAGCCATAGAGATCGTGACGATCTTCTCTGATTACCTCCGAAAGATGTAGGGTCACGGTTGCGCCCACTAGCCCAACATCTTCTGCTATTCCAACTCGATATCCAACACCATGCACGTCGAGAATAACGGCATCTGCGGTTTTTGTAGCAATAGTCCCGGTTAAATATGCGAGCATAGACTATATTTTCTTCTCTCGCATGCGTGCACTCCTCATACGCAACTCTTGCGCGTTTTCTGCTCCAACATAGCGTATATCTTCATCATCCTCAACTCCTGCAATAAAATGCTCTACTACTTGAACAACCCTTCCCCGCTCTTTTCCATAGGGAGTGTTCAGACGTAAGAACCATTCCTCGGGTCCTAGTCCATATTCTGCAACCATTGCCTTCTTTTCTGTCTTTTCTTGTCGATGTTTTCTCAAAAGATCATCTTCTTTTTTATGAGGGAAGGTTGCATATTCTTGCTCGGCATAATTTGCGAGGAGCGACGCCTTCTCGAAGCCCGAAAGTCGTTCTTCAAAACTCCCCCCTACGGCGTCTAAAAGAAATGCTGCAGGAAGCAACGAAAGAAATCGCTCGACGTTAATTCCTTGGCGCTCCGCAACATCTCTGGCAACATGCAAAACAGCAGTCTCCCTTTTTTGCGACATCTCCCAGTTGATGTCCATATGGATACGAACAAGCTCACGCAAGAGCTTGCCTTCGGAAGATGCGCACCCTGTAAACGCTAAACACGCCTCGCGAAAACCTGAATACCCCGCTTCTGCACCTTTGTGTGCATGCCCATGATAGTGCCAGCCTTTTTCATCTCCTGTTGCCGTATCTTTCTTTCCGATGTCGTGCGCAAGGATATACGCGATCAGAAACTTTTGTTCTTTGGTTATCGTCTCTTGGAGCCTTTGAAAGAAGCCGTGTGTGTGTTTTGCCGAGTTCCATTCATCAACATGCTGGAGATTACATTCGGGCTTTTGCATTGCAAAAAGAAATGTTAACGCGCGGAGAATGTGGTCACGCACAAAAGGGCCTTCGCAGTGATATGGCCCACTTTGTCTTGTGGTACACAGCTCCGCGAATGCCGGCTCTTGCTGCGCAAATGTCTCAAACGTTTTTTGCGCTTGCTCCTTTGCCTCACTATTTTGCAAGCATCGTTCTTGCCAAAGTGAGAAATACTCGGACATAGAAATTATGCTGACGCTACTTCAATCGGAGTAGAACATCGCCATGCAAGCATAAACATTACCCGCATGGTTTCTGCAAATACATGATGATCAATAACCACAATTTCAATATTCTGCTGATAGTTTAAAAATACTACTCGATTCGCATAAATCCAAAAGTTTCCGCGAAAAGATTCGGATTCCGTTATTTTTCTATGCGTTACGTGTGAAAACTTCGGAATAAACGCTTCGCCTTTGTATAAAAACTTTACTCGAGTTCGTTCGTAATTCACCACTTTTCTTGCCTTGTGAACCCTTTCTTTATCAACAGACGTCTGCATGTGATCCGCGTCCATAAACTCTAAAATCTCTGCAGGTGCGACACGCTCTACATCTTCAAACAATGTTGTGAGTCCTTCGTATCCACTCAAGAAACGAACGCGTGGTCTTGTATCTTGTTCGCCTTGAAGCACCCGCAATTCCGGAGCCATGCGCTTCAGCGTTCCGAGCTCTGTTTCAAATAAGGTGAGGCGTTGAGAAAAATATGCCTCGAGCTTTTCTGGATCCTCAGCTAAGAATGTCCATTTTGTTCCATCTGTTTTCTTTACCACCAATCCTCGTTTTTGAAGCGACTCCAATACTTCGTACGCTGCAGTACGGGAAATCTTGGATTCACGAGCAAGTACTTGCACGGACTGAGCGCCACAGGCAAGCATAGTGAGGTACATGGCGGATTCGCATTCTGTTAACCCGAGACGAGTAAGTGTCCCCTGTGGATCTGTCGGCATATGTTCGACACATCTTACCCTATTGGCGAATGTTGGCCATGATTTCGTCCACGGTTGGCGGACGGTTTTTTGCGGTCACCCCCCAACATCGTTTCTTCCCAAATAAAAATCCGCCAAACTTCACAAATAACTCTTCTGCCTTGTTGGTTTCTTGTACCGAAACCCGACCGTCGCCCTCGACGATAATGCTTGTGGGGGGAGCTTCTGGGAAGGCGTCTGCAATAAGAAAAGAGACTGCCTCCCGAACATGATGTGGGCTCGCCGAGCGGATAATTACCACATCGTCCTTTATTTCTTTTGTTTGCCATGCTGCGAGAGCTGCTTCTTCCGTATCGCTGTAGTTGGAATCGATATCGCGTTTACATGACAAATAGTATGCACGCGCTGCACGCTGTTTTTCTAGTGATAATTCGCTTCCTGTAAGCTCCCACAAAAATCCTTGGTCAATGAGCGCAACACCACGAATTACTTCTGGATCAAATCCTGCGAAACGAAGATCTTCGTCGGCGATTTCAAAGAGCTCTCGAAATTGCGTGAGCGATGCTTCGTTTTGCATACGGTCAAGGTCCGCATACGTGTGGTGATCGATAATGTGAACCTCAATGCCAAGATCAGCGATGCGCTTCTCTTCTTCAATTCCTGGAATTTCTACAATTACTACATGTTTTATGCCCTGTATCTGCTCAATACGGTCAAACAGGCGAGGCTCTTTAGCGAGAGTCGCTCCGTGGACCTGCTCAGACTTAAGAAGAGGAATGCGAAGCTCCTGCGCAATACGAACAATCGTTAACGATTCCGGATCGTTTGTTGTGCAGAGAAGCGCCCAATTGGTGATGTCGCGCATAGGGTTTTCGTCATGCCGGACACCGATCCGGCATCCAGAGTTTTTTTTGTTTTTCTTTATGCGCTGGGTCCCGGGTCTCCGCCAGAGGCGGATCCGCCTTTGGAGGAAAGCCCGGGATGACGATTTACTCCTTCTTAAATCCCACAACCATGTCTCGCTCGTGAACGCGTAATGACTGCTCTTTTAAGAGATTATCTCCTCTTCCGAGCATTACCGAAGCTGCAAGTGTATCGGATTCCAGAGACCTCCCGTGTTCTTCAAGCATGAGTGCAACATCTGGGTGCTCGGAGGAAACAAAGAGCGCGATACGGTCCTGAATGGTAAGTCCCGCCTCCTTGCGAAGTGCGTTTACTTTGCGTGTTACCTCGCGAGCCATACCTTCACGAATAAGATCTGGCGTGAGATCGACGTTGAGATTTACTGCGCGTTCGCCCTTTGTGACTGCGACGCGTTTTACATTTACTTCGTCGGCAAACACATCACAATATTCTTGCGACAATTCTCCGGAAGGAACCGCGACAGTGGCTTCTCCAAGAACTTGTTTTACCGCAATGCCAACCTGTTCACGCACTTCGAGCGCACGAGAAACGAGGGCGCGGACGTCGGACATTTTCTCAAGCACATCTGTGTGCTCAGAGACGGCCCCGCGGGCCGTCTTTACGACCTCGGGCCAAAGCTCAAGATGCACCGAAGGACGCTTTGCATCTCCCGTAAATGATCCTGCAAGTTCTTGATAGACTACTTCCGCAAGGAACGGCATGAACGGGGCAAGCATTTTCGCGAAGGTACCCAAAACTGTTCGGAGCGTTGCGAGTGCATCTTTTTGTGCTTCAGCCCCTTCTTTCCCGGACATACGGTCACGAGAACGACGTACGTACCACGTGGAAAGATCGGTCACAAAAGGCTGAAGTATGCGGGCAGCGCGATCGAGCTCGTAAGCCTCCATGGCAGCTGTTTCTTCAGTGAGAGTTTCTGCAAGACGTGCAAAGATCCACGCATCGAGGACGTGTAGGATAGGCGCGGTTGGGAAGTTTGATTCTGAGCTTGGCGAAGAATCTTTCGTTGAGTCTGAGAGGGTATCGTACTCACGATAAAGCGAATAAAAGGCAAGAACATTTCTCAAGATCGTGATGAACTTTTTCGATATTTCATCCACTTCTTTTTCTGCAAATCGCAAATTTTCTGCAGCGACAACCGGAGTCGACATGAGGTAATAACGCACGGCGTCTGCACCGTACTTCTCCATGACTTCCATGGGATCAGGATAGTTTTTGAGCTTTTTACTCATTTTCTTTCCGTCTTCTGCAAGAACAATTCCGTTTACGATGACGTTTTTGAATGCAGGCTTATCGAAAAGCGCATCGGCAAGCACGTGTAGCGTGTAGAACCAACCCCGTGTTTGGTCTTGTCCTTCTGCAATAAAGTCTGCCGGGAAACCAATTGGTGATTCGTTGTTCCCCTGCGCAAACGGATAATGTGACTGCGCGTATGGCATCGATCCTGACTCAAACCAACAGTCGAGCACCTCGGGAATGCGACGGAAAGACTTGCCATCTTTTATAATCTCAAACGAATCAACGACGTGTTTGTGCAAATTATCGACCTTGTGACCAACATATTGTTCGAGCTCTGCAACACTTCCTATTACCAGAATTTCTCCATCTTCCGCTTTCCACACCGGAAGCGGCGTACCCCAATACCGCGAACGGGAAATTGCCCAATCGCGTGCACCTTCAAGCCACTTTCCAAAACGACCCTCTTTCATGTTTTCTGGCACCCAACGAATTTGCTGATTGTTTGCAAGAAGACGATCGGTCATTGAAGAAACACGCACGAACCATGAGGTTGTTGCGTAGTTCAACAGTGGAGTGTCACAACGCCAACAGTGCGGATAGTTGTGCACGAGTTTCTCTTTTGAAAAAAGCTTGCTCTGATGCGCTAGCCACTTGATGATCTGGATATCAACTGCGCTGTATTCGCCCTTTGCTTTCACCGGTATGCCAGATACCTCATAGCCTTCTGCGGTGAGCGGATCAACAACCTCGGAAACAAATTGTCCATTTGTTTTTACGTGCATGAGTGGCTTTACTTTTTCTGCCTCGCCAAGCGCCATATCGTCTGCGCCATAACCTGGGGCAATGTGCACGATACCCGTTCCTTCCTCATCTGATACAAAATCTGCCGTGACAACGCGGAAAGCGTTTGCATGTGTACGGAAATAGGGGAAAAGAGGGTCGTAGGTTGATTGCGCAAGTGTTGAACCTGCGAATTTTTCTCCTGTCGTGTATGTCTTTCCCTTGAAAACGCGTTCGACGCAAGACGATGCGAGAATGTATCGCTTTTCTTCGCATGTTACCTCCACATATTCCATGTCTGCACCTACCGCGAGAAGAACATTTCCGGGGAGCGTCCATGGAGTCGTTGTCCAGGCAAGAACCGATGCTCCTTTACGTTCACCGCTCGTGAGTTCAAAAGCAGCAGTTACAGAAATATCGGTGACGTCGAGATAACCTTGTGCGACTTCAAAGTTTGAGAGTGTTGTTTCGCAACGAGGACACAAGTGCATCGACTTGTAGCCTTCGTAGATGTAACCCTTTTTATAGAGCGTCTGAAACACCCACCAAATAGACTCCATGAACGGCTTGTCCATGGTTTTGTACGCGTTATCCATATCGACCCAACGACCGAGGCGCGTAATGACTTTTTTCCATTCAGCTGCGTATTCCATCACCTTTCCTTCACAGCGATCGTTAAATGCACCGACGCCGTAGGCCTCAATGTCTTTTTTACTTTTCAAATCAAACTCTTTCTCAACAATGTTTTCAATAGGGAGACCGTGGCAATCCCATCCCCAAACGCGATCGACCCGATAGCCACGCATGGTCCAAAAACGAGGAATGACATCCTTCATAACACTTCCAACCAAGTGCCCGTAGTGCGGCAATCCGGTTGCAAAAGGAGGGCCGTCGTAAAAGGTGTACGGCTTACTTTCTGGGCGCTCTTGCACAGAACGCTTGAAAATATCTTGTTTTTCCCAATAGGAAAGAACTTCTTTTTCGTTTTGTGTGTGCAGGTTATGCATATCAGGCATATGGGAGAAGGGTAGCAGGGACGGGGACGAGAGACAACAGACGGTGGAAAACGACGGACGGCAGATAAAAGATGCGGGACGGGAATATGACCGCGCTACACCCCCGCCACTAGCAAAAATCCCATAAAGAAGATGGCGAGGTCAACGCAGATGTGCGAGATCCATGACGCCGTAAGAAAAGATGTCTTTTTGAGCAAAAGTGACCAGATTACGCCTCCGCAAAACACTCCGAATGAGCCGAGCGCAACAATGTGCCAAGGAAACATTTGGGAAAGTACGATGACGTGGTGGCCGGTAAACGCGAGCGCGCCGAGAATAATTGCAGAGCTTGGACGAACGTATATCCCAAGCGTGCGTGCAACATATCCTCGCCAGTACCATTCTTCAAACAACGTATGGAAAATGCTGAAGACTATTGCAACAACCCCATACCATGCGAGCGGCACCAGCGAGGTAATCTTTTCTAATATTTCTGCACGCGAAAGGAGGAGGGTGTCCCAAAAAAGAAAGGCTGCTGCAAAGATACTTAGCGCAAGTAACGCGCCAACAAGCAGGCCGCGCGCTATTTCTTTTCTTGCTACGGGCAGTGCATTTTTAAAACGTAGCACACCCGAACGCCATCCCACTACGCCAAGCACAACCATTGCAACCTTTGCGGCAAGATAAAGTTCATTCGCCCACGCACTCTGTGAGAAGAGTACGAAATACATGAGCGCGCCAAGAGACGGGAGGAGCATCGCACAAACAAGAAGGGCTCGAGGGAATTTCATATTTCCTCAATATACCTCCGCTCTTAAAGAAACGAAAACTATGTACGCTATACTTTTCTTATGTCTACTGTTTTTCTTGGTGCTGACCATGCCGGATTCCTGTTCAAGAACGCCCTTAAAGATGCGCTGCATGTTTTTGGCTATGTTATTGAGGATTTGGGGGCACATGAGCTTGTTTCTGATGATGATTACCCGGAATACGCTTCAAAAGTTGCCCATGCGGTCATGACGCATCCGGGAAGCAAAGGTGTTCTTTTGTGTGGAAGTGCAGAGGGTATGTGCATGGCGGCAAATAAATTTGAAGGGATTCGGGCAGGAGTTGGGTTTTCGAAAGAGGCGGCTCGGCTTATGCGAACAGACGATGATGCGAATATTATTTGTATTCCCACGCGTATTGCGCTTGTTGATGATAAGGTTGAGATTGTGAAAACGTTTTTGGAGACGCCGTTTTCGGGAGAGGAGCGACATAAAAGGAGGGTTGGTGAGCTTGATGCGTTGGATGCCGGATCCCTCCGGGCCTACGGCCCGATAGGGCCGGGGGCGGTGTCCGGCATGACGAGCATCCTATGATTATTACCCCCGCTATACTCGCCAAAGACGAAAATGAATTCCGCGATTACCTTTCTTTTGCGCACCAACTACCTGATGGACGCTGGCACGTTGATATTCTCGATGGCTCGATGCACGATACGACGTGCTGGCATGATGCGAATGTTGTTGGCGATATTCCCGATCTTCCCGACATTGAATTGCATTTCATGGTGCTCGATCCTTTTCCTCATATTCTTGCATGGCATCGGGCCGTAAAAAGCGTGCGCCGGGTTCTTTTGAATGCTGATACTTTTCAGCTCGCAAAAGTTATTCAGCAGACTCAAGCATTGCGGCTTGATATTTCGCTCACACTCAACCCCGACGTTGTACCCGATATTTGTACCCCGTATATTTCTTCTATAGATGAGATTCTTATTATGGGAATACGCCCTGGAGCATCGGGTCAAAAGTTCTTAGGAGAGGAAGTTCTTGCGCAGATTTTGCGGACTCGAGCGCTCTTTCCGGAGGTTGACATTGCAGTTGATGGTGGTATACAGAAAGAGATTGTTGGCAAACTCGCAAAATCGGGGGTAACACGTATCATTACTTCATCAGCGCTCTTTAAAGCGGCGTCACCCATTGATGCACACCACGCGTTGCAAGAAGCGGCAAAGATTGTGCTATAATATTTTTGAATATTTCTCTCTATGATGAAGGCCTTCTTTGGTTCAGCGGTTATGTCCGTATTGCTCGCAGGTACCTTTGGTGCGTTTGTTTCCTCTGCTCACGCCGTAACCGTCTCTTCGGGAGACCTTATCCGTGGAACAACGTTCTCCGCCGTGTATTACATGGGAGCAGATGGCTTCCGTTACGTGTTTCCTAATGAAAAAACCTATAAGACTTGGTATTCAGACGCAAGTGGTAACGCAGACTTTTCTGACGTTGTCATGATTTCTGATGCCGAACTTGCTGACATCCAAATGGGCGGCAATGTTACCTACCGTCCTGGCGTAAAAATGATCAAAATCGATACTGATCCTAAAGTATACGTTGTTACCGAGGGCGGCACTCTTTACCATGTAGATAGTGAATCTGTCGCCTCTTCTCTTTACGGATCAACGTGGAATACCCAAATTGATGACGTTCCAGATGGCTATTTTGGTAACTATGACTTCTCTGGCCTTGCAATTTCAACACTGAGCGGATGGACTGCTTCAGGGGAAACGAGCGATATTACCACTATCAACGAAGATAAGGGTCTCATGACTCCTGAAGAAATCAGCATTACTGATAATGGATATGACCCTATCGATGTAACAGTCTGCGTTGGTCAGAAGGTAAAGTTTACGATCGATGGTGATGACACACATACGGCAACCGCCGATGACCTCACGTGGGGATCGGGTACGCTCCAATCTGGCGAAACCTTCATCCGTAAGTTCACCACCGAAGGAACAGATACTTTCTACGATGGGTACGACAGCACAAACACTGGAGCGATTTACATCGAAAACTGCGACTAGTGCGTACATAAAAATTCCCCTTCGGTCTAACGGCCTCGGGGGAATTTTTTATTTTAAACTCTGTTATAATTTTAACGCTATGTCGCGCCAATCTCTTGCACTCCCCACCGAACGAAAGCTCCGCGACCTAGAATTGCGCGCCATGGAATTGCGCAAGGATACACTCAGCATGCTTACCAAAGCAGGAAGTGGGCATAGCGCTGGGCCTCTTGGCATGGCTGACATTTTTTCTGCACTCTATTTTCATGTTCTTACCCATAATCCCAAAAAGCCTTTTTGGGATGAGCGCGATCGTCTTTTCCTCTCAAATGGTCACATTGTCCCTATCCGTTATGCCGCAATGGCACATGCGGGATACTTTTCAAAAGATGAGCTCGGAACGCTGAGAAAATTTGGTTCGCGCCTGCAGGGGCACCCCGAATATCGTTTTCTTCCTGGTCTTGAGCATACCTCTGGTCCGCTTGGAGATGGCTCTTCTCAGGCAGTAGGCACCGCGTATGCAGGCAAGTTAGATAAAACCGATTGGCATACGTACTGTGTTATGAGTGATGGTGAGCTCGCTGCAGGAATTACCTGGGAGGCTGCGCTTTTTGCAGGCAAATATCGTCTCGATAATCTCACATGGATTATTGATCGCAACAATATTCAGATTGACGGCAACACCGAAGACATCATGCCGCTTGAGCCACTGCATGATAAGTTTGCGGCGTTTAACTGGAACGTCTTAGAGATTGATGGGCACAATATTCGAGAATTTATTACCGCGTGCGATCAAGCAAAGGCAACGCACGAAAAGCCTACGGTGATTATCGCGCATACCATTCCCGGAAAGGGCGTTGATTTTATGGAAAATGACTACCACTGGCACGGGATGCCCCCAAAGCCTGACGAACTTAAAAAAGCACTCAAGGAATTGCGAACGCTTGAGGGGAAGATTGCATCGGAAAGTGAGTAGGAATAAATCCCTTCAATCCCCTTCTCCATATGGCTCTCAATAAAAAATACCCTACTCTTTCGCCTCATCTTTTTAGCGAAAAGATTCCCGTTCTTCCTACGAGAAACGGTTTTGGCGATGGACTTGTGCTTGCCGCAGAGCAGGATGAACGTATCGTGGTTCTTTGTGCCGATCTTACGGAATCTACCCGCGTAGAGGCGTTTAAGAAAAAAT
Organism: Patescibacteria group bacterium; assembly: GCA_038078775.1. Lineage (GTDB taxonomy): Bacteria > Patescibacteriota > Patescibacteriia > UBA9934 > UBA9934 > JAGORL01. The sequence continues at coordinate 11,995 of JBBTSN010000163.1, forward strand.
TTCCCGAGCGTTTTATACAAATGGGCGTATCTGAGCAATCGCTCGCAGCCATTGCAGCTGGGCTTGCGCTTGCAGGAAAGATTCCGGTAATCGCAAGTTATGCCGCATTTTCTCCTGGAAGAAACTGGGAGCAAATCCGCACCACTATTTGTTTGCAGGAAATGCCTGTAAAAATTGCAGGCGCACATTCTGGAGTTTCGGTAGGACCCGATGGTGCAACACATCAAATGACTGAGGACATCGCCATTATGCGCGTGCTCCCTAACATGACCGTCCTTGCACCGTGTGACGCCATTGAGACACGCAAGGCAACGGTTGCCGCACTTCAGCATCCAGGCCCGGTATATATTCGCTTTGCCCGAGAAGGAAGCCCTGTATTTACCTCAGAAAAAACGCCGTTTGAAATTGGAAAGGCGCAAATTTTTAGAGCAGGTGATGATATTGCGCTTATCGCATGCGGTCCGCTTGTGTACGAAGCGCTTCTTGCCGCAAAAATGCTTGAGGAGAAAGGTATCGAGGCGCGCGTTATTAACGCAGGCAGCATTAAGCCGCTTGATGAACACGCTATTCTTGATGCTGCAAAAGCTTGTGGAGCCATTGTTACCGTTGAAGAGGCGCAGTCTGCAGGAGGCCTTGGGGGCGCGGTTACCGAGCTTGTGTGCAGGCACTTCCCTGTTCCGGTTGAGCGCGTGGGGCTTGAAGACGTTTTTGGACAGTCGGGAACGCCTGGGGAGCTTTTGGAGCACTACAAGCTTACCGCGCCCTCAATCGTAAAAGCTGCATTACAAACACTTAAACTCAAAAAGCAACGACGTATAATTTAAAATGCACCCGTGCGGAGGCAGGCGCGTCTGGGCGGGTTCTTCTCGAACTCGCCCA
>JBBTSN010000164.1:0-4317 GCA_038078775.1 Patescibacteria group bacterium
GATGACGCCAAGGTGATCTTCGGCGCCAACGTGGACGAAGATTTGAAAGATGAAGTGCGGGTTACTGTTGTGGCCACCGGGTTTGATGCGCGGGACCGCCGGGCGTCTATTGCTGGCGCTGCTGAACTCCCAATGCAAAGCCACTGGTCGCCGCCATCGTTTATGCGCTCGAGCCAGAAGGAAGATGCCGACATGCCCCGTTTTGCCACTCCATCGAAACCACAATTTGAACCTGAGCGCCGCGCAATGCCTCTACAAACCTTTGCTCCTGAACCGATCCGTCAGGCCCCAGCGCCAATGCCACAATCAGGCCCCGCTCCTGAACCAGCCCCGACCCGCTCCGCCAACATCCCTCAAGCAACCCCTAAGAAAAAAACAGAAGAAGAGGAACTAGAGATCCCCGCCTTCATCCGCCGTAAGATGATGTAGACCAAAAAGGCGCATGACGCGCCTTTTTGGTATACTATGGTCGGTATGAATGAACACAAGCCGCATTATTTAGACTCGCAAGAACCACGCGATGAACTGGCACCGGATGCAAAGCGCGTTGCGTGGGCAGCGCTTTTTTCCATGATTATTCATGGGGTAGCCTTTCATCACAACGAAGCGAAAGCTATTGTTGATCAGTTACAAACGGGCGCCGGAGATGTTGTTTATGATCTTCAAGGTGCCCCGAAGGGTGCTTTAGCACGCGCACGCTCCGAAGTGTATCAGAAAAGACACAGCGAAAGTTTTGATAGCACGAGCGAAAGTATTGTCCAGTATTTAGATAGCGAATCCATCCGTGATGTGGATTTGTCTCAATTTTTTGCTTTTGAAGAATGGGCTTTGGAGGGTGCGTCAGTGGATTATTCAGAGGCGAACGATGCTTACCATGAGCTACTGAGCAGTTTGAAAGACTTGCGGGATTCTGGCGCTTCAATGGACGAAGTGTTTAATCATTTGCTTGTGTCTGGAGGAAAGCATGAGAAGGGTCAAAGTTCTCTGTTTGTCCTTGTTAAAGAAGGTCGTGGTAATTGCCAAGCGCGAGCAAAATTATACGCGTCCGCGATAGAAGATCTCTATCCTGATTTATCTAAAGAGGGGAAGATTGAATTGCAAGTTTTTCGTTCTTGGAAAGATGTGGAGGGCAAGCGACAATTAGGCCATGTGCGTGTGGTTATTGATGAAGCGGAAAATTGGTTAGTCGTTGAAGGTGATCAAGTTGAAGAAATGCAAAAGACGACAATGATTCCAACATATGAAGCACATGAAGCCTTCTTGAAGGGAACGGCTATTGGGCTTGATTTAGTTGTCCCGTCAAAAGTTGGTTATCCAGAAAGAAATAAGTCGTTCTTTGATTTCGGTGCGCGTATTGTTTATCCTCCAAGCGATGCTCTCTACGAGGGGGATGGCCAAAGCGATGCGCCGGAATTAAGTGCTACGAAGCGCGTTCCAAAAGTGCGTAAATATTTTTCTGCGCCAGATGATTATGTTCCGACCATTTTGCCACCGCTCTCAGATTCACAAGTTGCGCGGCATGCCACAGAACGTCTGGAGCATATGGAAAAACTCAACGCCTTGAAATCTGAATTTCAAGCGCTTGTGGAAAAGGTTCATGGGGAAGTCGTGCTGAGCGCGTATTCGCTTCAGGATTCCTTGCTGCTTCCATTGAGTTTAATAACGGAAGGAGATGGACAACGCGCACTCGAAATTGAAGAACTTTTGAAGAAGGAAGGCGAATTTAAGTATAAAGAAGTACAGATTCTTGTTGACGTGGAAATGGGCATGATCCCGGAATGGGCGTGGGGAAATGAGCTTGTGATCGGTGCCGAATTATCTGATGATGATATAAAGCGGTTAGTGAGGCGGTCCAGCACAGTTTTATTTTCTTCCCTACAGGCTTTTAAAATCAACGGAAGGAGAATGGAGCAACTCTCTAAAGGTGTTGGACAAAATTTTAGTCGGGTAGAATTTCTTGGAGTGCAATCTAGTGAACTTGTTGAGACATTCCGTGAATTTCAGAAAGTAATGCCAGTTGAAAATCGTACTTTTGTTTTTAGATCCCAAGATCCATTGGATGCCCAGGCGATCAGTGCATGTCAGTCTTTGGACGCCCCTCGGAACCAGGAGTACCACGCCTCTTCTATTTTTGGGGGGTTGAGTATCAAAAGTGGTTATTTAGCCATGTATACACGTACGCATGACCCCAGTTTCCGCATTTCTGATTCAAACAATACAAGGCCGAACACCGTGAATGACAGTATCAATTATAGTGTGATCGAAGGTTTTGAAATGCCAACAGGGTTTTATAATGCACAGAGTACGGATGCTCGTTCCGTGAAGATTTCTAATATTAAAAAGATAAATCCCAGGAGTATTATAGGGGATAAATTGTACGTGGAAGCAAGATTGGACTCTGAAGCTGAAATTGCTCCAGGTGCTTTTGTTGGTTTAAGATCTCTTGAATTTATTCTTAACGAAACTGAAAATAAATCCCTTCCAGCTTTTGACACTCAGGCGTTCAGTCGTCTTAATAATAATGTACCCATTTTATTTAATTTTGCATTTTTAGGTTATAATCATGGCAACGCGTTAACAGTAGAATTGTTTGAAACACTTAAATCCTTAGCAATACCACCATCTTCTATAGTTGTATCGAAGATCCGCCACAACCGTTTGGGTGAGTATGATCCAGTGTCTAAGACATTTAACACGACTACACTGGAAGAATTTACTAAGTAGCAATCCTATGCATTGCCCAGTTTGTAGCAATACCGACACCAAAGTGGTCGATTCGCGCATGTCGAGTGATGGGATGGGAATCCGTCGGCGGCGCGAATGTGAAAAATGTGGTTTTCGATTTTCGACCACGGAAGAAGTGACGCTTTTAGATTTGACCGTGGTCAAGCGTGATGGTCGACGGGTGCCGTACAATCGAGAAAAGATTGTCCATGGTTTGGAGCGCGCGCTTGAAAAGCGACCGTACACGGAATTGGATTTTCAAAAATTGATTCATCGCATCGAACGCGACATTCAAAAGAAACGTCGCGGCGAACTCACAAGTGGCGAGATTGGCGAAATCGTCATGCGTGCCTTGCAAAAATTCGACATGATCGCTTACATCCGTTTTGCCTCGGTCTATCGGGCATTCAAAGATGTGGCCTCGTTTGAACGTGAGCTCAAATACTTGCTCGAAAAGAAAAAGGGCAAAAAGAAAAAGTAGTATGGTTAAGCGCACCAAAATTGTTTGCACGATTGGCCCGGCTTCGTCGACGCCGGCCATCATCAAGCAGATGATTGCTTCGGGGATGAACGTGGCTCGGCTCAATATGTCCCATGGCACCTATCCGGCCCATCGAGCGCTTATAAAGGCCATTTTGAGCGCTTCTAAGGCCTTGGGAGAGCCAGTGACCCTCTTGGCTGACCTTCAAGGCCCTAAGATCCGCCTGGGGGTGCTCCCAGAGGCTGGGGTAGTGCTCAAAACTGGGGGAATGGTCGAATTTACCACCGCCACCGATGCCTACCGCCATGGGCTCATTCCCGTCACCCACAAAGCCATGCATAAGGATGTGAAGGTGGGCCATCGTATTTTTATTGATGATGGCTTGCTCGAAGTGAAGGTTACGAAAGTGCATGGTCAGACGGTGATGGCCAAGGTGGTCAACGGGGGTACCGTGACTTCGCACAAGGGGATGAATTTTCCCGACACGACCTTATCTGTCGATCCCATCACCGACAAGGACAAAGCTGATCTGGCCTTCGCGCTCAAAGCCGGGGCGCAATGGATTGCGATGTCGTTTGTGACTCGAGCCGAAGATATGAAGCGTTTGCGCGGCATGATGTCGCGACCGGCAAAGATTATTGTGAAGATTGAAAAGCACGAAGCGCTCAAGAATTTCAATGCTATTTTGAAAGAGGCGGATGGGATTATGGTTGCGCGCGGCGACTTGGGTGTTGAGACCCCAGCCGAAGATGTACCCCTCCGCCAAAAGGAAATCATTGCCAAGTGCCGGGCGGCAGGGAAGCCGGTTGTTGTGGCCACTCAGATGCTGGATTCGATGATGCGCAATCCTCGGCCCACGCGGGCAGAAGTCTCTGATGTTGCTAATGCGGTCATCGACCATGCCGAAGGTGTGATGCTTTCTGGCGAGACCGCTTCTGGTAAGTATCCGGTGGCGGCGGTGGCGATGATGAATAAAATTTGTTTGGACACAGAGAAGAGTGTTTACGATAACTTACAAATCAATTCGATTGAACACAAGAAGTCGTCAAACGAATTGATTTCGGTCTCCATCGCGACCCTTTCCCGATTGCACAACATACAAGCTGTAGTCA
>JBBTSN010000165.1:0-2575 GCA_038078775.1 Patescibacteria group bacterium
GATAGAGACCTAGCAGAATTATATGGTGTAAAGATTCGTACACTAAACCAAGCGGTAAGAAGAAATATCGAGCGATTCCCAAATGATTTCTGCTTTCAGCTTACGCGAGAAGAATGGGAATCTTTAAGATCACAAATTGTGATCTTAAAATCTGGACGTGGCGGAAAAGGATTTTATCCTCTCGTCTTCACCGAGTCCGGTATAGCCATGCTCTCAAGTGTTCTTAAAAGCAAACAGGCTATCGCGGTCAATATTCAAATCATCCGTACCTTCATTTACCTCAGAAACATGGCAATAGAGCATTCCGATCTTCGTCTTCGTATCGACTTCCTAGAAAAACACTACGACGAACAGTTCAAAATCGTATTTGATGCACTTCGTCAAACGATTGATGAGGACTCGGGAAAGAATGAGATCGGATTTAAAACACAAAAGTAATTCATATGCGATTTGGAGCACACGTGTCTGCCGCGGGCGGACTTTGGAAAGCGGGAAAGGCAGGTAAAGAACTTGGATGCGAAATCATTCAAATCTTTTCGCGCTCTCCTCAAACCTTTGCCGCAAAACCCATTACCGACGAAGACGCAGAAAAGTTCAAAGCTTCCATGAAAGAAAATGATATCCAAGATGTCTATATTCACGCTCCCTACATTATCAACTTGGCATCCGGCAAAAACACCACCCGTTTTGGCTCCGTAAAAATCCTCCGAGACGAACTTGAGCGAGGAACACAAATTGGCGCCAAGGCAATCATGTTCCACCCAGGCTCCGCAAAGGAAGTGGGTAGAGAAGCAGGAATCGAAATGGTCACCAAAGGACTCGACCGCATTATGGACGGCTACGAAGGGTCGTGTCAGCTCCTCATCGAAATTTCTGCAGGTGCGGGCGAAGTCATGGGCGATCAATTTGAAGAAATCGCAGCATTTATCAACGGCGCAGAACGCGGAAAAGAAATCGGCGTGTGTTTTGATACCCAGCACGCATTCGCATCCGGCTACGATCTCCGCACCAAAGAAGCAGTCGACGCAACATTCAAGGCATTTGATTCAACGATTGGCCTCAAGAAACTCGTCGCAAGTCACTGTAACGACTCAAAAGTAGAATTCGACGCCCACAAAGATCGTCATCAGCACCTCGGCCACGGCTTCATTGGCGTCGACGCATTCAAATACATCGTTGAACACCCCAAGCTCCAACACATCGATCTCATCCTCGAAACACCATTCGATGGCGAAGAAGAGAAGGGAAGTCGCGAGGAAGATATTGCACTGCTCAAGAAATATCGTGGGTAGTCGGCTATGAAATATCTCATCTCCGTAAAACCCAACGCAAAACAAACAAAAATCGTCCGTATCTCCGAAACTGAATTACTCGTGCACATTCACGCCGCGCCACAAGACGGAAAAGCAAACGAAGAACTTATTCGAACACTCTCAAAGTTTTTTCATGTACCTCAATTGCGTATTTGTATTGCTCGCGGAGCAACTGGGAGAAAAAAGATCGTGGATGTAGTGTAAAAACCTTGTGGATGAAAAAGAAATAAAGACGTGTTAAGCTACAAACAAGCTGATATATCTTTTAGTTTCACAGCTTCAAAACATATGGCTATAACACCAAAAGATATCACCGCACTCAAAGAAAGCTTTAAAGACACCTTTGCAACAAAAGAAGATCTTCGGGCAGTTCGAAACGATTTTTCTCAAAGAATGGATGATCAGTCCCGTAACTTTTCAGATCTTATGCGACAAGAAATTCGTGCATCAGAAAAGCGCATTCTTCTTGGCGTTGCCGAAATGATCACCGGAAACATCGTTCCTCAACTCGACAGCCACGAACGCCGCATTACAAAACTTGAAAAAGCTCACACCTAGATCAAGTCCACCTCTAAGGCTCATCAACTCCACCATCAGACCACGGATGACAGCGCAACACGCGCCAAAACGCTTTCAAATATCCCCGCACAAACCCGTACTTTGTAATCGCACGGACACCATACTCAGAACAACTCGGGTAAAACTGGCAGTATCCATGCGGGTAAAAAACTTTCATCGGCCCATGATCGTATGAAAACGTCTTTTGATATATCCGAATCGGAAGCGTCGCAATAAATCGTGCGATTCCTTGAGCGGTCATATATTACTTCGCAAGAAGCTTCGCCTTAACAAAAACACGCTCAAGCTGATCACGCATATCTTGAAACGAAAGCTCAAGCGCAGGCTTTGAAACCAAAAGTGCAATGTCTGCGGAAGGAAGATTGGGAATAAACTTTTTACAAATTTCTCGATACTGTCTACGAACTTTATTTCGCTCAACAGAACTTTTACTCACCTTTGTGCTCACTACAATAACGAATCGCGGATTACCAATCTCAGTCGAAACAAACTTCACACCGCAAGCACGATCAAAAACACCGCGTTTCGAACGAATCGCGCGCATCGCATCTTTTTCTGATCGCAAACGATACTGTTGAGAAAACATAAATGCATGATAACAAAATTCCCCCGAGGCCGTTAGACCAAGAGGGAAGCTTGTTTTACTTAGGTCGCGCAGTAACCGTTAGGCGTTTTCGGCCTTT
>JBBTSN010000166.1:0-8282 GCA_038078775.1 Patescibacteria group bacterium
ACACGTCACCACGATAGATCCAGACCTTTACACCGATGACTCCGTACACCGTATTTGCACGTTCACGTGCAAAGTCAATGTCAGCACGCAAGTTGTGAAGTGGAATGCTTCCCTGGGAAAGCGTTTCTGTGCGAGCGATTTCAGATCCGTTCAAACGACCGGATACCGTAAGCTTCACACCTTTCGCACCAGACTTCATAACGCGTTCAATCGTCATTTTCATGGAGCGACGGAATGGCATGCGCTTTTCAAGCTCTTGAGCAATCTGTTGACCAACAACCGACGCAGCAAGCGAAGGGTTAGCAATTTCTTGCACATTGAGATTGAGCGTGACACGACGACCTCGGTAGAAGGTAACCATGAGTTTCTTCTTGAGATCTTCAATGCCTGCGCCTTGGCGTCCGATAATCACACCTGGCTTTGCAGCGCGAAGAGTAATCGTTACGTGCTTTGGCGTACGCTCGATACCGATATCATTGAGACCGGCATCTTTGAGTGCTTTGCGAAGAAAAACGCGGAGCTCAGTATCTTCTTGGAGTTGCTTGACGAACTGACGTCCGCGAGCAAACCACTTGGAATCCCAAGTGAAGACGGTGTTCAAGCGAAATACTTTTGGATGGACTTTGTGACCCATAGGAAATGGTTATTTCTTCGCTTTCGACACCTTCGGACCTACACCAATAGTGATGTGGGAGCTACGCAAACGGATCGGGGTAGCCCGACCCTGCGCACGAGGGGTGAAACGCTTAATCTTAATACCTTCATCAACCTGAGCACGCGTTACTACAAACTCTGCAGCATTAAGCTTCATATTATGCTCCGCATTTGCGACCGCAGAATCGAGTGCCTTGAGTACAGGTTTTGCCGCTGCCTTCTTGGAGAGAAGAAGTTGCTTGCGAGCTTCGTTGATCGCAAGTCCACGAATCAATCCCACAACAAGACGAGTCTTGCGGGGAGCGATGCGGATATGTTTTGCCTGAGCAATAGCTTCCATAGAAGGAGAATTAGCGACTTACCTTGTTTGCTGCTGCCGGTGCCGCCGCTGCAGGAGCTGCAGCTGCTGCTGCCTTTCCTGCGTGACGAACGAATTTACGCGTAGGCGAGAATTCACCGAGCTTGTGACCAACCATGTTTTCTACAACGCGTACTTGGATAAAATCCTTTCCGTTATGTACTCCGAACGTGAAACCTACCATCGCTGGCGTGATTGACGATGCACGAGACCAGGTCTTCACCACCGTCTTGTCGCCCTGACGAAGCTTTGCAACTTTCTTTGCAAGATGAGGGGCAATAAATGGCCCTTTTTTCAGACTACGAGTCATAGATCTTTATGCTGCGCGGCCCTTATCGTGGTTGCGGCGGCGGACGATGAATTTATTAGATGGCTTCTTTGCTTTGCGGGTTTTTACACCGTGAGCATGCTTACCTTGAGGTGTCTTTGCGTACTTGAGACCAATAGAGTTGCGAGCTTCACCTCCACCGTGTGGGTGGTCAACCGGGTTCATGGCCTTACCACGAACCGTTGGGCGAATACTCTTGAGGCGCATACGACCTGCCTTGCCCCAGCGCACCTGGTTCCAATCAGGGTTAGAAACTCTACCGATTGTTGCCATGCAAGCCTTAGGGAACATGTGTACTTCGCCGGAGGACAACTTGAGCGTTGCATAGTCTCCTTCTACGGCGAGGAGTAATGCGGAAGTACCTGCACCGCGAATCAACTTCGCCCCCTGCCCTGGCTGGAGTTCAACGTTGAACACGTCCATACCTACCGGAATCTTTTCAAGAGGAAAACGACTTCCTGCGTTTGGCTCTCCACGTTCAGCGGAAGAAATGATAGTGGAACCAACTTTCAAGCCTTCTGCAGCGAGCACGTAACGCTTTTCACCATCGGCGTATGCAACAAGTGCAATACGTGCACCACGGTTTGGATCGTATTCAATCGTATGTACTTTTCCTGGAATAGAGAGTTTCTCCATCTTCCAGTCGATCACACGAATGTTGCGACGAACACCACCTCCACGATGACGCACGGTGATTTTTCCACCGGCTCCTCGTCCTGCTTGCTGCTTCTGCGCCACAACAAGCTTTTTATGAGGGGTCTTTGCCGTAACATCGGTAAACAGCTGCACGCTAGAATTGCGGCGGCCGGCAGATGTTGGTTTGTAGATTTTGATCGGCATAGGATTGATTAGGCCGTGGCAAAGAGATCAAGAGTAGTACCGGTTGGAACTGCGACGTACGCCTTCTTCCAGTCAGTCTGACGAGAGAGAACGCCACCGAAACGCTTTTCTTTTCCGTGAACACGCACAACGTTTACGCGGGTAGGAAGTACTCCGTACATTTCGCGGAAAGCCTGGCGAACCGCAACGCGATTCGCATCAAGTGCTACGCGGAATGCGTAGACAGAGGAGCCTGCGAGGTGCGCGGTCTTCTCAGTCATGAGAGGAGCAAGAGCAACTACGCGAGCAAGCTCAGAAAGTCCCTTTACGGAAGCCTTTCCGCCAAAGGCGGATCCGCCTTTGGCGGATGCAGCTACCTCAGTTTTTTTGGTTGTTTTTTTCGTAGTAGGCATACATTAGCCGGTAAACGTTTCTTCCATTTCAGCAATTGCAGCCTTCGATGCGATAACCGCACCAAATTTTGCGAGGTCACGAGGATTTACGCTGCGGGCACCAATCGCTTGAGTACCCACAAGGTTGCGCATTGCGCGAACCGCACCAGCCTCAGTAGATGCGAGAATCATGAGAGCGGTCTTAGTTGCACAAGGAAGTGCTTTACGCATTGCAGCTACGATCTTGGTCTTCATTTCTGGGAACAAGAAGGTGTCCACCGCAACAAACGACTCCTTCGCAAGACGATCTGAGAGAACCATGGCAATGGCAACACGCTTCATTTTCTTGTTGACCTTCTTTGAGAAGTTACGTTCAGCAAGTGGACCGTGTGCAACACCTCCTCCTACCCAAATTGGGGAGCGCGTGGAACCGTGACGTGCGCGACCCGTTCCCTTCTGTTTCCATGGCTTCTTTCCACCACCAGAAACTTCGGAACGATCTTTAGTGTGCGCACTTACGACGCGACTATTTGCATCCTGTGCAACGATTACCTCGTGCACAACAGATGGTTTCACTGCAACAGCGAAGAGACTATTAGGAACCTCCAATATTCCTGCGTCTGCACCCTGCCAGGTATAAAGCTTTACTTGCGCCATACATTTCCATCAGTGCCCATTAACGTCACTTGCGTGCCGCGTGCGCCTGGAAGCGCTCCTTTTACTGCAATAAAATTGTTTTCAACGTCGACGGCAATGACCTCCAAATTCTTTACCGTTACTTGGTCACCACCCATACGGCCGGCCATACGCATACCTTTAAAGACACGCTGGATACCACCCGCACCAATGGAACCAGACTTACGCACCTGGTCTTTGTGACCGTGAGTAGTTGGATGCCCTCTGAATCCATGACGTTTGACAACACCCTGGAAACCTTTTCCTTTCGTAATTCCGAATACGTTGACAAGCTCACCAAGTGCAAACACAGCTGCGGTAAAAACAGTTCCTACCTCTACCGAACCCTCCTCAATGCGAACCTGTTCAGTACGTGCAAAAGAACCCACTTCAGCGAATTGCTTTGCTTGAGCGCGGTTGAGATTTTTATGCTCACCCGTACCAAGAAGAGCAATTGCATGGCCCTGCTCATCTTTTTTGATGGCAGCAACCGTACAAGGCAAAACGTGCACATACGTCACCGGCACAACGAGACCGTCTTCTTTGAAGAGCTGTCCCATGTGCATCTTTTTTCCCAAAAGATACTTCATATTTTCTCCGTTCTTGCGCTTATGGCGCAGCGGAACGATCAAGGCTTAGGAAGAACAAAAAGCAGGAAGCACGTGCTTCCAGCCCATCTTATGTATACTTTTTGTATACACGACTACACCAAAGACATCTTGGAGAACCGAAGATGCGTAATGGGATAATGAAAGAGTGGGTATGGAATGCAAGCTTTATTGTTCAGGAGGAATTCCGTGCGAAGCGCAGAAAGGTTTTCTTTCTTCATAGGAAGAGAGATCTTTCTTTCTGGTTCGTCATAGGAACTGTATAAGGAACTGCAGTGCGAGACTGCGCACAAAAGAAGAAATGCTCTTCGTCTGTGCGCAAGCCCGCACGGGGCTTAAGCGCGATGATTACATCTTGATTTCTACGTCCACACCAGCAGGAAGGTTCAAACTCATGAGAGAGTCGATCGTTCGTTCGGTAGGATTCACGATGTCGATAATACGCTTATGTACACGCATCTCGTACTGATCACGAGACTTTTTATCGATAAACGTGGAACGGTTCACGGTATAGCGGCGAATTTCGGTAGGGAGTGGTACAGGACCAATCACCGATGCGCCGCTGCGCTTTGCGGTATTAATGATCGTTACGGTGGCAGCATCGATCAACTTGTGATCATATGCGCGGATCTTAATACGAATGCGCTGCTCTTTTTCTTCGTGTTTCTGCGTTGTTTTAGAGGTGTCGGACATAGTAAGAAGGTACGAAAGGAACAAAATTACTCAAGGATTTTTACAACAACACCTGCACCAACCGTGCGACCACCTTCACGGATTGCAAAGCGAGTCTTTTCTTCAAGTGCGGTGGTATTCGTAAGGGTAACAACTGCATTCACCGTGTCTCCTGGCATAACCATCTCAGTTCCTTCTGGAAGAGTGATTTCACCGGTTACATCGGTTGTACGAACATAAAACTGTGGCTTGTAACCCTTAAAGAAAGGCTTGTGGCGACCACCTTCTTCCTTTGTAAGAGCGTAGATTTCCGCTTCAAACTTGGTGTGAGGGGTAACCGAACCTGGCTTTGCGAGTACCTGACCACGCTCAATATCGGTTTTCTTAAGACCACGCAAGAGAATACCTGCGTTGTCTCCAGCCATACCGGAATCAAGAGACTTGTTGAACATTTCGATACCGGTAATGATGGACTTCTGGGTATCTTTGATACCAACAAGTTCAACTTCATCACCAATCTTTACCTGACCGCGCTCAATACGACCAGTCGCAACGGTACCACGGCCTTCAATGGAGAAGACATCTTCAACAGCCATAAGGAATGGCTTGTCGGTTTCACGGGTTGGCTCTGGAACGTACTCATCAAGAGCGTTGATAAGATCAACGATACACTTGGAAGCTTCTGGATCAGCTGGATTTTCGAGTGCCTTAGAAGCAGAACCGCGAATAATCGGGGTGGTATCTCCAGGGAACTTGTACTTGTTCAAAAGGTCACGGATTTCCTGCTCAACAAGGTCGAGAAGTTCTGGGTCATCAACAAGGTCAACCTTGTTAAGGAAAACAATGATATATGGAACACCAACCTGACGTGCAAGAAGAATGTGCTCACGGGTTTGTGGCATTGGACCGTCAGCAGCAGAAACAACCAAGATAGCTGCATCCATTTGAGCAGCACCGGTAATCATGTTCTTTACGTAGTCAGCGTGACCTGGACAGTCAACGTGTGCGTAGTGACGCTTTTCCGAAGAATACTCTACGTGGGAGGTAGAGATGGTAACGATCTTCGTTGCGTCACGAACCGTTCCACCCTTTGCAATATCTGCATAGGATTTAACTTTACCGAGGCCACGTGCTGCGGAAACTGCGGTAAGCGCTGCGGTGGTGGTGGTTTTACCGTGGTCAACGTGACCAATGGTACCCACGTTTACGTGCGGCTTTGCACGTACAAATGCTTCTGCCATAGACGAAAGATTAACCCCCAGAGCCACTCAAAGAGCAAAAGAATGGCAAGGGAAATTTAAAAATAATTGCCGCGAAATTGTACCAGAACACAAAAAGAAACGCAAGAAACCTATCCCGCACCAAGTGAAAACCGCTCCTCACCCTGGAGAGCTTGACCTCGAATAGGGAGTCGTTGCCCCCCACTTCCGACTGGCCACCCTCCATGAAGCGCCTCAGAAGCACGAGAAACCGAGGCCTGCAAACGATCCGGCGCCTGCGAAGGCGTATTATTCATTTTCTCCCGGTCTATTTGGGCAAAAATGCGTTCGGCATCATACTCCCCACCCTCTTCCCCGTCCCAAGAATCTACAGCATCACCCTGGGCATCTGGTCGTGGCATGTCCGTAGGGAACGGTTTTAAACCGTTCCCTACGTTCTCGATCGCGTCAGGATTACGTCGCCGCGGCACGTCAGTACGGGAAGGTTCTGTATAGGGAGGTTTTGTATGAGAGGGTTCCGTACGGAACGGTTTCAAACCGTTCCTTGAATCCTCACCCCCCATGTGACCAATTTCCTCAGGTTCAGGGCGTCGCGGAGCTTGAACCACCGGTCGAATCCCTCCCCCCTGCCCTTGCCGATCCGTCAACTGCTCATATACCGACAACGGCAAAAGAACCACGGGATCCTTCCCTTTTTCAAGCGAAACCACCACCCGCTCCCCCGTCTCTTGCACCATGCGAATCAATCGCTCAAATTGCCCAGCAGATTCCATATGCGGCCATGCTACGAAACTAAACCAAAAAAGAAAACAGACCCTGTGGTCTGTTTTCAAACAGAAATAAATCTACAACGGCTTATCGCCCCACCATTTGACTGCCCGCATCTTGAGCTTTGTAAGGTAAGGATCTTTATTTTTACGATATGCAAAATAATCATCTGGATATTTAGTGTAAAGATCAATTTTTAAATCAGCATATGCCTTTGCCTCGTCGGGATGGTTCCGCAGAAAATTACGCATAACAATCATCTCTCGTGCATGCGGATGATCTTTTTCACAACAATGAACATTAACCAAACGCTCACCATCTTCCTCTCTTGCAAACAATCGGCTATTTGAAACAACATATTCACCGAGTGCTTGGTAACCCAACTCGGCCATAACATTATTCAGCGCATCAACCCAAGCAAGTTCTCTAACAAGAATCAGTTCATCAATCGTAGGTTTTCCACACATACCGAAAACTGCAGTGCTTCCAACGTGCATAATATCAATAGCCTGATCTCCAAACACTGGTACAAATTGTTTTTTAATTGCCTCAAAATCGATCGCCCAACTTTTTTGATAGGAAACGATAGTATATTTACGATCCTTTCGCGGACTTATCTGCATACCCTTACAGTTTATCACTCAAAACATAAAATCCCGACATTGCTGCCGGGATTTTATTATTGAACGAATAACAATCTCCGTGAAGCGGTCGACACGTTGGTCGACCGCTACGGAACGCATCAACCCATTACTTCGCCGAACGTTCTTTGATGATCGTTTCAGCAACGTTGCGAGGTACTTCCTGATACTCAGCAAATTCCATGGTGGAAGATGCACGACCCTGGGTAAGCGAACGCAAGTTGGTTGCGTAACCAAACATTTCAGCAAGAGGAACAAGTGCGCGAACGGTTTTTACGTTTCCACGGTTACCCATTTCCTGAATTTGACCACGCTTGGAGTTAAGGTCTCCGACAACGGTTCCGAGAGACTCTTCTGGCGTAACCACTTCAACCTTCATGATAGGTTCAAGAATAACCGGCTGAGCTTTTTTGATTGCATCTTGAACAGCCATCGAACCTGCCATTTTAAATGCAGCTTCGTTGGAGTCAACATCATGGTACGAACCATCAAAAACGGTTGCGTGCACACCAATGAGCGGGAATCCTGCGAGCACACCACGGTCCACTGCTTCACGAGCACCCTTTTCAATTGCAGGAATATATTCACGAGGAACCGATCCACCCTTAATAGCTTCTTCGAAAACGAATGCTTCAGGATGTTCAGGATCGGTATTTGGCGTAACACGAATCCATGCATGACCGTACTGACCACGACCACCGGACTGCTTAACATATTTACCTTCACCTTCTGCAGTTCCACGAATGGTTTCGCGGTAACTTACCTGCGGCTTACCTACCGTTACTTCAACACCATATTCACGCTTCATGCGGTCTACCATGATTTCAAGGTGAAGCTCTCCCATACCAGAGATAATCGTCTGGTTGGTATCGGTATCAGTGTGTACACGGAATGTAGGATCTTCTTCCATCAAACGAGAAAGCGCCATACCCATTTTCTCTTGGTCAGCCTTGGTTTTTGGCTCAACAGCTTGAGAGATAACCGGCTTTGCGAAGTTAATCGTTTCAAGAACGATGGGGTGATCAGGATCACAGAGGGTGTGGCCAGTAGCCGTTCCCTTCAAACCTACCGCTGCAGCAATTTCTCCTGCGTAAACCTGGTCTACTTCTTCACGAGAGTTTGCGTGCAAACGAACGATACGAGAGAT
>JBBTSN010000167.1:0-9563 GCA_038078775.1 Patescibacteria group bacterium
AGATGAAACTGCACAATCAGCGCTTGGAGGAGGAGGACGCTACGACGGTTTGATTCCAATGATGGGTGGGCGTGAAGACGCAGGTGCGGTTGGTGCGGCGATTGGTGTAGAGCGTGTAATTACTGCTGCAAAGGCATCCGGAAAGCTGGTGATTGAGAAGCGTCAAGTTGACGTGTTCTTCTGTCAGCTTGGTGAAGCCGCACGTCGTAAAGGTTTGCGCGTGTATGAAAAGTTCCGCGAAGCAGGCGTTGAAGTCGCTGAAGCATTCTCAAAGGGAAACCTCAAAGGCCAGCTTGAAATTGCTGACAAAATAAAGGCTCCGCTTGCCATTATTCTTGGGCAAAAAGAGGTACTCGACGGAACGGTGATTATCCGTGATATGGAATCCGGTGTGCAAGAAATCGTTGATGTTGAGAAGGTGGTATTGCTCGTTACCAAGCGTTTGGTTGATATGAAGGCGTCCCGCAAGTAGCTTGACGTATTTCGCTCCATCAAGTATCATTTTCCCATTGAAAAGTAGGTGAAATATGTCTAGCCACATCGAAGCAAAAAGAAAAAAAGGAGAAAGTTTTGACGCACTCTTGCGCCGCTTTACCCGCCGCATGCAACAAAGCGGAAAAAACCTCGACGTAAAAGCGAATCGTTTTTGGGTGAAAACACCAAAAAAGAATCGTGTACAAGATTCTGCACTCCGTAAGCTCGTAAAGGGCGCACGTCGTGCCTACATGCTCAAAACGGGCAAGGTTACCGAAGAAGATTTGCGCGCAAAGAAGCGTTAAACACAAAAGCCCTGTCGTAATGACGGGGCTTTTGTTATGATGAATATATATGCCAACACTTTTTGAAACACTCCAGGAAGACATGAAAGCTGCCATGAAAGGACGAGACATGAAATCGCTCGATGTTCTTCGTATGGCCATTTCTTCGGTAAGAAACAAGGCAATCGAGCTCAACAAAGAACTTTCCGATGCCGACGTCATGGCAGTACTTAAGGCTGATGCAAAAAAGATGAAAGACGCGCTTGAGTCTTTTGTAACCAATGCTCGTGAAGATTTGGCCCAAGCTGCTCGTGAAGAAATTGCTATTTTGGAGAAATACTTACCAGCACAAATTACCGATGAAGATCTTGAGGGTCGTGTAAAGGTAAAAATCGCAGAGCTTGGTGCGCAAGGAAAAGAAGCGGCAGGAAAAGTTATGGGAGCGCTTTCAAAAGAACTCCAGGGTCTTGCAGACGGTTCTCGCATCAAGGCATTTGTAGATAAGAATCTTGGCGATAAGTAATCAATGCCCAACCATCGCGCCATTTTGGCAGACGTGGTTCACTTTACGGTACCGAAGGCCGAGGCGGTCTACCGCATGAGTGAACTTGAAGAGCTTACGAAAACGTACGGCGGTATTGCGGTGGTACAAACTATTCAGCGCAAAGCCGTTCCTGATCACCGAACGTTTCTAGGAAAAGGAAAGGTTGAAGAAATTGTACAGAAAGCAAAAGGGTGGGGCGCAACGGTGTTAATTTTAAATGCGGTTCTTAAACCGCAGCAGATTTTTAATTTAGAAGAAGCGTTGCGGCCAGCGGGCGTAAAAGTATGGGACCGTATTGACCTTATTCTGCACATCTTCGAAAAGCACGCCACCTCGGCAGAAGCAAAGCTTGAGATTGAGCTTGCACGCCTTCGCCATATGGGTCCGCGTATTTTTAACTTGGGTGCGCAGCTGGGTCGTCAACGCGGAGGCACGGGAACGCGCGGCGGAAGCGGGGAGGGGAATACCGAGGCCATGAAGCGGCACCTGAGAGAACAGGAGCGTCATATTCTGGATAAATTAAAACAATATGAGAGCTTGCGCAACGAGCAGCGGAAGAATCGCGCGCGCCGTGGCCAGCAAACCGTTGCACTTGTGGGGTACACAAATGCAGGAAAAACCTCGCTTCTTGCGGCCCTCACGAAGCGAAAAGAAAGAGGCGAGAACAAGCTTTTCGCAACGCTCGATACGCGCGTGGGCGAGTGCTTCTTATCCGACCGGAATGAAACGGTCCTTATTTCCGACACAATCGGCTTTATCGAGGGGTTGCCCCCCGAGCTTATTAAGGCCTTCACCTCAACCCTTTCCGAGGCGGTGCATGCGGACGTTATTCTTCACATTGCCGACGGATCTGACGAAAAATGCCTCAGAAAAATGAAGGTTGTTGACGAGGTGCTCGCGACGCTTGGTGCAGGGCATCGCGGGCGTCTTTTGGTGCTGAATAAGGGGGACCTCCTCACGCCAGCAAAAAAGCACGAGCTTCAAAGCGTATTTCACCCAAATGCGATTGTTTCAGCAACACAAAAAGAGGGGATGGAAAATCTGAAGAAAGAAATAAGCGGAGTGTTGTCCCCATCTTGGCCGAGATAAACTGAAAAACTGTGTGCGCATAGGGTAAAATAGGGGGTGACATGTTGTACGTTGCTCACTCTTTACCCCGACGTTTTGTGCGCATATCGCAACTCTTTTCTGCACTCGTGCTTACGGGTGTCTGTTCTCTGCCTTTTGTGCCGGTTTTTGCGTACGCGCAAATAGACAACGGTGCAGCTGATACCGTGGCTTCAAATGCAGGCTTTAGCTCAATGAGCGTGTACGAGATTCTCGGAACGCTGATTAATGTATTCTTAGGTCTTCTCGGTGTCGTTTTTCTCCTGCTTGTTTTATACGCGGGATTTTTGTGGATGACTGCAGGGGGTGATGACAAGCAGGTTGATAAGGCGAAGAAAATACTTATAAACGCAACAGTTGGCTTGGTTATTACGCTTTCAGCATTCGCAATTACGACGTTCATAGTGAACTGGATTTCTGATGCAACGGGTGTTGGGGGAGATGGTTCGAGCGCAAATGGAGGTGTTTCAGTGGAGCGTCTTTCGGGATCCCTTGGAAGCGGTGCGCTTCGCGATCACTATCCTCTTCGCAATGCAACCGATGTCGCGCGCAATACAAGCATTATTGTTACATTCCGTGATGCAATGAACATCGAATCTTTTATCGATGGCTACGATACCGCAGGAACCCCAACAGATGTTTCCAACGATACAGTCGCAACAGCTATATTAAGTGATAACATCAGCATCTATCAAACTGCAAACGGCATTGAAACCGCGCTTACTGATGTTTCTGTTGCGTTTTCCGACGATCTCAAAACCTTTGTATTTGATCCTGCAACGTATCTTGGATCTTCCACCGAATCCGTTTCCTATACCGTTTTTCTTTCTCCAAATATTCTCGATGCAAACGATGAAGCAGTATTCACGGGATCTGAGAGTAGCGGATATGAGTGGTCATTTGAAACAGGAACCACTATCGATAGTACGCCGCCAACCGTACAATCTATTGTTCCTGCTGCAGGAGGAACCTACGCTCGAAATATCACGGTGCAAATTACGTTTGATGAGGCGGTCGATCCTACAACAGCTTCAGGAATAAGAACAGCAAGTGGGGATTACGACACCATTCAAACATACGGACTCGACGAAGTCCCTCTTGAGGGTACATACGAAATTTCAAATGGCTACACAACGGTCACCTTTACTCCAGTTGATGATTGCGGAACAAATTCCTGTGGTGAAACCATGTATTGCCTTCCCGCGTCGGAAAGCATGGGAGTTAATGTAGCTGCGGCAACTCCAGGAACAAGTCCTCCACAGGTAGATGTGTACCCGTATGATGGCATTGCTGACGTTTCCGCGAACGCATTAGATGGAAATGGGGACGGTACATCGGGAGATGATTATTCGTGGACATTCACTACAACTTCAGCTACAGAATTGGGAGGTGCAGCGATAATAAGCATCACGCCAGATATTTCAGAAGAAAGCGTTTCGCTCGATCAAACCATTTCGATACTTTTTGACGATGTCATGCTTGCAAATACGATAACAAGCGACGAAATTATACTCACAAATACGGAACTTTCCACAGAAACCTCGCATGAAATGTGGTACCGCTTCTCAAGTACCGCACTTGATGCTTCGAGCACAGAAGTGACCAGTGACACGCAGGCACAAACGCAAACACTTGTTGAAGTAAGCCACGGAACATTCCTCGAATCGCTCGACGGAAAGACGTACGTATATGGAGTAACGGTAGGTGACGGAGTAAAAAATCAGTATCAAAATTGTTTTGCACCTGCAGAAGGTCCTTCCGATACCGGAGGAATATGCACCGGTCCTTATTGCTGTAACGGAGTCGCATCTTCGACAGCGTGTACGTTGTTCTAAAAATGTATGAAGAGTTTGCTAAAAAAAGGATTACTCACGCTCGCATTTTTTGGAGCATTGGTGTGTGCCACCCAAGCGCCTTTTGCATATGCGCAAGACGCGGTAGAAAATCTCGCCACCGTGGGAGATGAAAGCGGGCTTGGGTCCGGAGACATTAAAATTACCATTGCGAACTTTATTCGTACTGCACTAACATTCCTTGGTGTTATTGCGCTATGTATTGTTTTGTACGGTGGTTTTGTGTGGATGACGGCGTCCGGTGATGCCGAGAAAGTTGATCGCGCAAAGAAAATCCTTATTAACGGTGGTATTGGTTTGGTTATTATTCTCATGTCGTGGAGCATTACCACGTTTATTTTGACCAGTATTCTTAACGCAACCGGGGGAACGGGTGGATCTGGAGGAGGAAGCGGGGGTTCCGGAAGCGGATCAGGAAGTGGCGGATCATCTTCAAGTTTTGAAGTTACAGGCATTTCTCCAGAAGGAACGCAGACTATTAGGAATATTCAGGTACAAATGACGTTTTCTCGTTCCGTGCTCGATACAAGCGTTACTGATGCAATTACGGTTACCGATGCATCGGGTGCAGAGGTTGACGGAACGCTTACAGTTTCAGGAAAGCGAGTAACGTTTATCCCAAATGCCCCATGTCCTTCGCCAAATGAAGATCGTTTCTGTTTTGACGAAAATACCACGTACACTGTCGCGATAAGTGAAGACGTCGAGAGTACTTCGGGCGTTTCACTAACGTGTACTACCGAAACGTGTGCAGGTTCGTTCACGACCGGCACGTTGGTTGATACTGAGGATCCGAATGCGAACATGACCGATCCCGACGATCATGACTCGATCGCGGCCGATTCTTCTGAGGGCGTTGAAGTTGAGGCAACGGATGATGCGGGAGTTGCAACTGCAGATTTCTCTGTCGACGGCGCGGAAGCATTTGAGAGTGTGACTGCATCGGGAGACGACCTTACGAGTGTTGTTCTTGAGGCAATTTGGGATACCGCAGGTCTTACGCTCGGTGAAACATATGAAGTTTCGGTTTTGATAACCGATGTTGCGGGAAATATCGATGAAGATGCGGTTACGGTTACCGCTCGTCCTGCAACATGTTTTAATGGCGTACAAGATGAAGAAGAGGGCGAGACCAATGTAGATTGTGGAGGTGATAGCTCAAGCGCATCCTATTGCGGTGCGTGTGAGGGCTCGTCGTGTACAGAAAGTGCGGATTGCGGAGGAAGTTCTTCATGTGAAGAGGGTGTGTGTAGTGACCTCCCAGAGATTTCAGGCATTTCTCCAGATAATGGTGCTCCGGGAACGTACGTCACTCTTTCTGGTTCAGGTTTTGGGAGCAGTGAAGGATATATATATTTTACCGCGAGTAGCGGAGGTACGGTGGTAGCTGCACTTGCCTCCTGTTCAGACGGGTGGACCGATGAAGAAATTATTGTTGTTGTTCCCGAAGATGCAATCGATGGACCGATTTCGGTTATGACCTCGGGAGGTGATGAGGACTATACGAATGACGAAGAAGGCGAGCTGGTTCCAGATTTTGATGTAAACGAAATCGAGCGCCCTGGGCTGTGCTCGGTTACTCCTGATTCGGGAATGATTGCCGATGCAGTAGTATTTTCAGGAAATGGCTTTGGCTCTTCAAGAGGTGAATCAACGGTAATTTTTGGTGATGATGACGAGGCGGGGAGTTATGTAAGCTGGGAAGAGGGAAGTATTACCGCAACAGTTCCCTCGATTAATGAGGGAGACTATTCTGTTTCGGTATTTGTAGATGGAATTGAAAGCAACCTCGTAACCTTTGAAGTTACCGAAGAGGCCGCTGAAGATGGTCCGACAATTGTAAGTATTGATCCTTCAACGGGTGGGCCGGGTCAATATATTACGATTTCTGGTGCTTCTTTTGGAAGCACGCTTGGAAGCGTTTGGTTTGAAAATGATGAAACAGGAGATCGTACACTTGGGAGCGTCGATTTCCCCGATGCATGTGAGGGTGATGTTTGGAGTGACACGGAGGTAACCATTATTGTTCCTGACGTTACCGCGGGAAATTATTCCTTGAGTATCGAGACTCGCGCAGGAGAATCATCTCCCGTTGCATTTGTGGTAACAGAAGATGACCCAACTCCGGGACTGTGTAGCATTACTCCAGATAGTGGTGAAGAAGACGACAGCATTACGCTCTATGGAGACAATTTTGGCACAACCGAAGGATCGGTGACTTTTGCAACGGCGATCGGGGGAGCGGTTACCGCATGGTCAAACGACGAAATCGTGGTAACGGTTCCTGCTTCTTCTGAAACGGGATCATTAACGGTAGCCGACAGCACATTTCAAGAAAGTAACTCAATGACATTTACCGTAGGAAGCGATAGCTCAACAACGGCAACGCCGGAGTCTGCAGCATATGCATGGTCATTCTCTTCGGGAGTTATGCCAGACGTTCCTGAGGTTATTGTTGCGTGTTCAGATACGGTTATCAGCGCAGTTCCGAATGAGCAATTCACCGAAGCAGCATGTGTGAATGCGGATATTTATGCTGAATTTACGGTAGACATGAATGAAGGCACGCTCGATGATGCATTGAGCTTAGAAAAGTGTGTTGCAAGTGGCGATCAGCCTTGCGATGAAACAAATTCGGTTACAGGTACCTATGCAACAACGGCAACATCGGTAACGTTTTCCCCAGGCTCAGATTTGGACGTTTCTACAACCTATCAGGTAACTATTTCAACCGCAGCAATGTCTCTTGATGCCTCTCCGCTTGCAAAAGATGAGGTTTGGACTTTTACCACAAAGAGCGATACCACAGATTGTGAGGTTGAAAGCGTCGTGGTCTCTCCTGACACAGCGACACTCGAGGCAATAAATACGAGTCAGGAATTTTCTGCACTCCCCGTTGCTGAATGTATCGTACTTCATGCGGATGATTACGCGTGGAGTTGGGATATTAATGAAAGCTATGCAACACTTTCATCGTCTACAGACGCAGAGGAGTGTGACGGAGGAAGCTCGCCTTGTGCAACCGCAACTGCACTTGCAGAAGGCTATACGCTGGTAAGCGCAACCGAGCAGGCGAGTGCAGAGCAAGGAGATGCCGCCCTCACCATCAATTTTAGTGATCCGTACGTAACGCAATATTTCCCCGATTGTACCGAGGCGTGTACAAACGCGGTGGTTGGTGCAAGTTTTAATGTTCCCATGAATCAAACAAGCGTTACCTCGGGAGCATCGCTGTACCTATGTGCAAATGAACTCTGTACTTCACTCACCGAGGTTTCAACAGCAACCGCGGGCTGTACGCTTGACGAAGATAGTTCCTGTACAGGTTTTACATTCACGCTTGCAAGCACGCTCACTGCAAACGCATATTATCGGGTAATTCTTTCGGGTGATGCGATGAGCACAAGTGGTGTTCCTTTGATCCGTACAAACTACGGAGATGATTTTTCGTGGACATTCAGAGTTCGTGAAGATGGATCGGTATGTGCGGTGGAGCGCGTAGCAATGAGTCCTGCAACGGCGCAGTCATAAGAAGTGGGGGATCAGAAGGTGTTTACGGCTGAAGCATATGGTGAATCTGATTCTTGCTCCGTTTCAGGCCAGCTTCTTGATGGATATAGCTACTCTTGGACTTGGGCAGATCCTATTCCAGATGAAAACAATGATGATGATGCAACAACCGTTGTTGCTGAATGGACCGATGCTGCTTTTGCAGACACCGATCCGGCGTCTATTGCGGAGGGCTGTACAACGGCGTGTATTTCTGCGGGAAGCACAGCACATGCAGCAGTGTGTGGAGATAGTTATCTTGAAACAGATGAAGGCGAAGAGTGCGAAGATGGAAACGTAACAAGCGGTGACGGTTGCTCGTCTTCGTGTTTGCGAGAAGGAGGAGGGGAAGAATGTGGTAATAGCACCGTTGATGTATTTGAAGATTGTGATGATGGAAATACGATAAGCGGTGATGGTTGTTCTTCGGCCTGTCTTGCTGAAGGCTCTTCAGCGATTGGTGCAACGTGCGGAAATAGTGATATCGCATACGATACAACAACCTATGCAGGAGAAGAGTGTGATGACGGAAACGCAACCAACAATGACGGCTGTTCTTCCGCGTGTCTTAATGAGGGAACGCCAACGCTTGCAAGTATTGGTGGCGCAATTTGTGGTGACGGCGCAGTCGATGACCCATATGAAGCCTGCGACGACAGCAATGTAAATGATAATGATGGCTGCTCTTCGCAGTGTTTATATGAGGGTTCATCTTTGAGCTACACTGTTCCTTCGTCATGTGGCGATGGAGTATCCGGAACGGGTGAGGAGTGTGAAGATGGAAATGATGATAGTGGCGATGGCTGTTCAGCGGACTGTGTTCTTGAAGGATCATCCGCTTCATATGCAACGCCATCATATTGTGGAGACGGCGTATGGGACGAAGCAAGTGAAGGAGAGGCATGCGAGGTGGGTGCCGGAGGAGATGGTCGTGTTGACCCTGTACAGGCTGCGCAAATTGCAGATTCCGCGGTTTTTGAAGTGAGCAGCGAAACAGGTTCTGCGGTAGCAACCGTCAACGCGACAGAATTCTCTTCTGCGTTCATGGTAAGCGCAAGCTGGACGCTTTTCTGCGCAGCAACGAGCGATACCGACTGTGCTAATCCAATAACTCAGGGCGTGGGAGTAGGAAACTGCTGCATGGATCGTCCAACGGTGACGCTTGTTCCAAACGGTGCAGATACCTGTAGAAATGCTGCGCTCTACGGAACATTTAGCGATGAAATGAATCTCGAAACATTGACGTACGAGAATGAAGATGGAGAGACGACGTACCGCATGTACGCTGTGCTTGATCTCTCAACAACGAGTGACGGCTTGTGTCCGGATACGCATACCACACTTGCACAGGCTCCTTCCGGATTCTTTGCGCGTGTTTGGAGCACGGTGAAGGGATGGATTTTTGGAAAAGAGGCACTTGCAACCGTAGGTGACTGTGTTCTTCCTATTGCAAGCTATTCGCAGTCCGAGCAGGCTGAGGGCGGATATCGCGTATACATGCGAACGAGCGAACTCTTGGTTGCTGATGGTACGTACACCTTTATCGTTGAGGGCGATGGAGATACCACCGATGGAGTCGTTGATGGTGTTCGTTCTCGCTATGGTGTAGGCATGTATGGTGACGCAACCAACCATGATTACGCTGCTACACAGTCGTTTAGCGTAGGAAGCGAAATCTGCGCCGCTGATCTTGTTGAAGTTACTGATGACGATACAGAAAATCCAGGAGCTTTCTCTTCGCTTGATGATTCA
>JBBTSN010000168.1:0-6143 GCA_038078775.1 Patescibacteria group bacterium
GCTGAACTTTTCCCTTTTCTTGCAAACCCTCAACAAGTGACTTGTTCATGAGAATACCAACCTTTCTCATAACATTTCTCAAATCTTCAAAAAGCGGAAACGTACTATTGGCCTGATAAAACTTTTTCTTTTCACCCTTCTCTTCATCAGATCCATCATTCTCAATAATGATGCCAACATCCAAAAGATTTTTGAGCTCCCTCCGAACGGCGTTTAATTGCGCATCAACACGACGAGCAACTTCACGTACAAAAAAGGCGCGGTCCGCATTTTCCAAAAAAAGCCCAAGCAAACGTGCGCGAGTTCGAGAACCAAAGAGTTGTTCGATTTCAAACCGTCCATCCTTGTCACTTTCAAGCAAAGAATCCTCAGGTTCTTCAAGGTTTTTTAGCGAATGTTCGAGCTGTTCTTGATCTTCCATAGGTGAAATATCCCAAAAGTTTTGCTGATTTGAGTATACTGTATGTGAAACCCCAAAAAACTGCCACATGCCTAGCCCAAATACCCTCCCCCTCAAGCTTGCTGACCTTACGGTCCGCCGCAGCAGAATCGACGCAGAGGCACGAAGTATTCTTCGAGGACTTCACCAAGACCACGGTGCAGTATTTTGTATTGCAGGAATAGAATCGCCCAACGAAGAAGTACGCGAGCGAATCTTTCTCATGTGCGCACAACACATTGAACACCTCGCACAAACCATCCGCGACGATAACAATCCTGCGCGTGCCTTTGAGCACATGCTCGCTCGTGTCAACGATGACTTCGCTCGGCTTGGCCCTGAACTCGAACTCCGCAAAGAAAAATGCCACGCAATCTTTGCCGTGTGTGCAAAAAATCAACTCTTCCTTTCAGGCTTTGGAAATCTCCTCGCGCTCTTTCTCCACAAAACCGCAGATCGTCGTTTTAGTATTTACGAACTCCACACCCAGCTCGGCGAAGCAAATACTTCCTGGGAAAAGCCTTGCGGCGTTGTACTCGACGGCGAGCTCCATGAAGGAGACGTCTTTTACGTTGCAACACATATTCCGGGCAGCATGCTCTCCGCTGCAGCGCTCCAAGATATTTTAGTCACGCTCCCCGCAAAAGGCGCACTCGAGCGCCTTGAAGGATTCATTCCTCCCGCAATGCCATTTGCCGGAGTCGCAATTCAAGTCAGCAACCACGAACGTACCGGCAATCTCCGCATAAACCCACTTGGCTCCCTCGACGTTCTTCAAAAAACCCAAGAACGAACCGCTGAAGTTCTTGGAGAGCGTGCGCCTCAGAAAAAAGAAATGGGAACGCGTACCTCATGGATGGGACGCACCGACGCAAAAGCATTTTTTGCACGCACCGGAGGTATTCTCCTCACCGGCATCAAAGCAGCAACGAAGGGCATTGCACGCCTCACCGTTTCAGCATTTCTCTTTCTCAGAAAACACGTAGGAAAACAAAAAGTACACCGCGGAAAAGAACCAAAAGACTTCAGTGCATTCACCCGCAAGCTCTCACAAGCAACCGCTTCCCCACTCATCATCGTGGTGATTATTGGTGCAGTTATTCTTGCACTCGGTGGTGGCATCTATCTCTACAGCTCATCATCCACACAACAAGAACAAAACGAAACGTTCTCACAAAACATTGAGCAAATAAACACCAACATTGCACAGGCGGAAGGAAGCCTTATCTATAACAACATTGCAGGCGCAACACAATCACTCCAATCAGCACAAACATTACTTACACAAACCACCGCAGATACAGATGAACAAAAAGCCACACTCGCAACCACTGCAGAAAAAGTCACCACACTTCTTGAAAAATCCCAAGGCATCACCCGTATAAACCCTGCTGCACTTGCAACACTGCAAGATGGTAAACAAGGAACCACAGGATCAACCTCAACGAGCACCTATCTCTTCTCGGCCGGTCTTGAAATCTTCCGCTTTAACGGACTCACCGCTGCTTGGGAACCTCAAACGGCAACCCTTGGCGTTGTCGCCTCTCCCAAACTCGCAACAACCGAAACCGACACAACAACATTGCTCATAGATAGCACCAATCGCCTTGCACGCTACTCACAAACCACCCAAAGCCTTAATCCACTCACAAGCGGCGTCGACGGTCTCAAAAGCACCGAAGACATGATTGTTTATAACAGCGCGCTTTATGTTCTTGTTGCCGCAGACCAACAAATCGTAAAAATGCGCCCTCAAGGTGACGGCTACGAATCAGGCACCGCCTGGATTAACGCCCGCTCAAGTGAGCTTACCGACGCCCGCGCCCTCACCATCGACGGCAGCGTATACATCCTCACGAGCAACAACGTCCGCGTCTTCTTCGGCGGAAAAGAACAAACCTACACGCTCGGCACCCTCACCACCCCGCTCAATAATCCGGTGGATATCTTCACAACCCCCGAATCCGAAGACCTCACTATCCTGGACCCTCAAAACAAGCGCATAGTAGACGTCAACAAAACCACCGGCGTGATCGTTGCCCAGTACGTCAGCGAAACCTTCTCCCAAGGCCTCACTATCTCCGTAGACGAGGTTGCAAACACCATGAGCATTCTTACCCCAACTTCCCTTTTACAGTTTACACCAGACCATTTGGTGAGATAGAGCTGTGTATGACGAAAAACTACGCTTACATAGATGGAGCAAATTTACATAACGGTATCAAAAGTCAGGGATGGATTCTCGATTATAGAAAATTAAGAATATGGCTACGGGAAAAACATGCAGTTTCGGATGCATATCTTTTCATAGGACTCATTCCTAAATATCGAGAGATGTATAAAAACCTTCAAGAAGCTGGATATATTCTTGTTTTTAAAGAGGTAGTTTACGACGGAAACGGAAAACCAAAAGGAAACTGCGATGCCGATCTTGTACTTCAAGCTACCCGAGACTATTTTGAAAAGAAATACGATAAAGCAATTATCATTACAAGCGACGGCGACTATGCAAGTCTCATAACATTACTCCTTGAAAAAAACGCCCTAAAAATACTTCTTTCACCTGCAATGGAAAATAAATGCTCTATCCTGCTCAAAAAGACAGGCGCACCCCTTACCTTTCTTGGACAGATGAGAAACATTCTCAAAAAATAAAAAAGCCCCCGCCAAGGACGGAACCTTGAAGGGGTCTCTTTCGTGGTGATGAGTACTATATATCATTTCCACAGAAAGACGTCAAGAAATACCCCCAACCCAAACTCTACAGTTTACGTAAGCCATTTGGTAAGATAAAAAGTAATTATGCGCTCTCACGCACCCTCAAATTACATTTGCCCCATTTGCCAAGCCATTCAAGGCCTAGAAAACGATGCGACCTGGATTAAACAAACAGATATCTTCTATAAAGATGATCTCGTTATGGGATTTATTAGCTCAAAAGCAATCAAAGGCAACGAAGGTCATCCGCTTATCGTTCCCATAAAACACACAGAAAATATTTACGAACTGTCCGAAGAAACCGGTCGCCGTATTTTCGACGTCGCAAAAAAGGTAGCAATCACAATAAAAACAACACGAAACTGCGACGGTGTCACACTCGTCCAAAACAACGAACCCGCAGGAGATCAACATGCATTTCACTACCATCTCCATGTAATTCCTCGATTTACCGACGATCAATTCGCAACCGAACTCTGGAAAGCGGCAAAATCAAATCCTGAAGATCGCATTGAATATGCAGAAAAACTTGGAGAAGCTCTTGCAAAATGATTATGAAATACAAAGCTATTCCTTTCGATGCTGACGGATTGATCATTCATTCTCCACGCTTTTCAGAACGTTTACAAAAAGAATATGGGATCACCTGGGAAACTCTCAAACCTTTCTTCCAAGGACCGTTCCAAGAATGCAAAATAGGGAAAGCAGACCTCAAAAACGAGCTCGCAAAAACAATGGGGGCTTGGGACTGGAAAGATTCTGTTGACGCACTTCTCGCATTTTGGTTCCAAGGAGACGTTGTAGATGAAGAAATAAAAAATCTCGTCTCCACACTCAGACAAGATGGTGTTCGATGTTATTTAGCAACAAATCAAGAAGAATATCGAGAAAGATATCTCGAAAACGAATTAAGACTCAACGAAATCTTCAACGGATTTTTCGTTTCGGCACGCCTTGGATACCTAAAGAACGATCCGAGATTCTTTGAAGAAGTGATGGCAAACTTGAATGAAGCGTCAATTAACACGAAGAGTATGATTAGGGAAAGAGAAGAAATACTCTTCGTCGATCATGACAAAGAAAATATTGATGCCGCAGAAGTCATGGAACTCTCTACCCACACGTTTCAAGATATACAAACATTCAAAAACTTTCTAAAAAAATAAAATCTCCCCCGTCATAACGACGAGAGAGTTTTCAATCCCTAACGAAGGATTATTTCGCCAACAACTCGAGCACCTTCTTCCTATCTGCTGCCCAAAGGAACGTAGAAAGGCGTGGGCCCGTATCTGAACCAATAAGGAGCTGATAGACGTTTTTAAAGAATGCACGCTGGAGAACGCTATTTTCCTTTTGAGTGAGGTCAGGCTTTTTTGGAATGTCGTATACACGTACTTCAAGCTCAGCAATAGGCAAGTCAAGGTTTTCAGCAAGATACGCCCGAAGCGCTTCGATATGTTCGAGATCGATCTCAGAAAGGCCAGCACGATATGCCGTATTTACCTCATGAAGAAGCGCAATTACTTCTTGCGGATTATACGTCTCAAGCCATGCACGTGCTTTTTCGAGGCGAACAAGCGAATCAGCGTCATACGCCATGCCCAGAGTTTGCGAGATAGAAAGCACTTTTTCTTTATCCCACAAAAGAATCTGCCCGAGTGCAACAGCTTGCTTGAAAGGAATAGGCGCCGCAGAAACAGAAGCTCCATCTTGCGCAACTTCAAGTGCCCTCACTTCATGAGCAGCAAGCGTTCCCGCCGCCTTTGCCGCACAAGCACGATCGTACTCATCATACTGACGATAAAGTTCAGTATCAAACGCGAGCGTAAATGCCTGACGAGGCTGTTTACGCGTATAAAGCCACTTCAAAAGCGCTGGCTCATAAATTTCGAGCAACTGGCCAGGAGAAATAGCATTGCCTTTTGATCCAGACATCTTTCCTCCAAGTCCCTGAATACCCACAAATTCGTACCCCGTAAACACCGGAGGCTCAAAACCAAACACTTCGCGCGCAACAAGCGCACCTACATCAAAACTGCTTCCGGGAGACGCATGATCTTTTCCTCCAGGTTCAAAGTGCACTTTTTCAACTCCCCAGCGCATAGGCCAATCTGCCTTCCACGCAAGCTTTACACAAAAATCTTTGGTAAGATCAAGTGTTTCTTCTTGTTCAGTTTCTAAACAACGATAAACAATCGTATGCTCACCATCATACGAAACAACCTTCGTAGAATCCTTTCCGGTAAAACGAGAATAAATCGCAATCGGATAATACTCATGTAAATACTCCTCACGATCAATCTGCTTCTTTTCAATACCAATCTCAGACATGTTTTCAAAAAGAATCTCACCAATACGTCGACGATGCTTCATTGCATGAACAATCTGATCAACATAACGACCATTTGTATACTCATCAGTTTGATACCGATACACAAGATCAATACCCAGATCTTTCATGGATGCTTCGAATTCGGTTTGAAAAAGTTGAGCGTACGAAGAAAAGTGCCCCGTAGGATCGGGAACGGCACTAAGCGGCTTTCCTACATGCGCCACCCAGGCAAGATCAACACCCGCAGGAACCTTGCGAAAACGGTCGTAGTTATCCCAAGAAAAAAGAACACGGACATTCTTTCCTCGTGCCTTCAAAGCATTTGCAACGCCAACCGACGTCATCACATCACGAAAATTTCCAAAATGCACAATGCCGGAAGGAGAGATTCCCGCAGCACACGTATAAAGCTCCTCATTCGGAAACGATTCAAGAACACGCTCAGCAATAACATCGCTCCAGTGAGTTTCTGGGCGATCAAAGAGTTGGTCATCAACACGACCGGAAGGAATAGGAGGCATAAGAAAAAATGACTAAGTTTTTTTACGAAGACGGAACACGAACTCGTTGAACGTATCCCACCTTTCCGTCGGCCTCGCCCAACTGACGCCGAGTCGCGACCCATCGACATCGCGCCCCACGCGGAAGACGCGC
>JBBTSN010000169.1:0-1916 GCA_038078775.1 Patescibacteria group bacterium
ATGGTTCCGGTGACGTTCATGGGGCTTATGCTTCCGCTCCTCACGCTGGCGTGGACATCAAAGAATAAGACGCTTTTTACCAAGCGGATGCAGCAGACTATCGACCTGTTTGCACTCATCGCGATTCCCTTTATTTTTGGCGCCTGGGCGCTTGGCGTTCCGCTTATGACTGCGGTTAAACCTGACCTTGTACTTGCCGGCCAACTTTTGTGGGTGCTTGTTCCTGCGGCGGTGATTGTTTTCTTTGGGTCATTGTTTGGGCACACGGTTGTTGCGATTCAGGCACAACGGCCTATGACGTGGAATTACTGCATCGTCGCCATTCTCGGCATTATTGGCTATCTTGTTCTTGTTCCTCCATTTGGCGCATGGGGTGCGGCGTGGGTAACGCTTGCATGTGAATCTGCAATCGCTATTCTTGCGGTGGTCGTTGTTCGAAAGCACTGGAAAGAAAAAGTTTCTTTGGGCATTTGTTTGAAGGCAATCCTTGCAAGCGCGATCATGTTCGCTGTGCTCAAAGGGATCCAGATCCCCCTTGCTTCTTTCTCGCCGCTTGTTTCGCTCGCTCTCTCGCTCGTTGTTGGCGCTCTTCTCTACGTTGGTGCGATTGCACTTCTTAAGGGACCGACGCTCCGTGATGCGAAGCGCCTTTTCTCCGCGGATTCACAACAAGGATAATTCATCATGTCATGCCGGACTCGATCCGGCCTGCCTCGCCGGCAGGCAGGCATCCAGCGCACCTTGAGATGGATCCCGGGTCGGTGCCCGGGATGACAAGAGCCTCATATGATCTTCATTCTCCTCCTCATCGTTTCTCTTGCTGCCTTTGCGTGGCTCAGCATTCGGCATTTTCGGATTGCGCTTCCGCTTTTTATCGCGCTTCTTCCCACGTACCTGATTCGGTTTTCGATTGGTCCACTTCCGACGACGTTTTTGGAAGTATGTTTTTGGGTGTTGTTTGGAAGTTGGATAATACATAAGGGTCGACACGTTGGTCGACCCTTACAAACACCTTCGCGATCATTCACGATCACCGTCTTCATTTTTATCATCCTCTCAGTCACCTCTCTTGCCGTCGTTCCGGGTGAACACGTGATTTCTTCTCTTGGGCTTTGGCGGGCGTACTTTTTAGAACCGTTTTTGTTCGGGTGGATGGTTTGGGAGATCCTGAGCACAGCGAAGGATCCTTCCTTGCGTCAGGATCTTCCTGACGAGGGCCACGCAACACGTCTTCAGCTCTTTCTGAGCCTTGCTTTCTCAGGCTTTATTCTTGCGGTACTTGGGATTGTTCAATACGCCACAGGACTTGGTATTCCTGCGCCGTGGGACGTTGAGCTACGCATTACGAGCGTGTTTGATTACCCCAATGCCCTCGGACTCTTTTTAGCGCCGATCCTCAGTGCACTTTTGGTATTCGGTGTTTCAACCTGGAAGAAACGTCTCGCTCATGAAAAAATGTTTGTTGCGGGGGCGTCATTTTTTACTTTTATTGCCATCGTCCTTGCACAAACCGAGGCTGCACTTGTTGCGATTCCTGGAGCGCTTTTTATCTCACTCCTCGTGTCTCCCCTCTCTTCACAAAAACAAAAAATCGCCGCAACACTTTTGGCGATGGTTGCACTTGTGGGTGCTTTTGCTTTTTCTCCTGCGCGAGAAAAGCTTTTGCTTCGTGATCTCTCTGGGCAGGTTCGTTTGTCTCAGTGGAGTGAGACGCTTTCACTTCTTGCTGACCATCCTCTCACCGGAGCGGGCATTGGGTACTATCCGGAATTACTTCGTGCATATCACCAAGATTGGCAATACGAGATTTTCCAGTATCCGCACATGCTCTTGTTGAATGTTTGGGTTGAGTTGGGATTATTTGGTGTTTTAGTTGGCTTAGTTGGTTTGATTTTTGTTGCGAAAAAAACGTGGGG
>JBBTSN010000170.1:0-3211 GCA_038078775.1 Patescibacteria group bacterium
CGGAAGGATTAGTAAGTGCAATCTCGAAAACTGTTTTTCCGTAATAATCAAGTCCACGAACAAGGTAAGGATTTAATACGTATGCAACACCTGCGTCATCGAGATATTCAAGAACACGCATGAAATGCTGCTTTGAATCTTCGTCGATGTATGCAAGAAGCTGAGGAGCTTCTGCGCGAACCTCGTCCATGCCCGGCTCTTTAGAATCGAGCACGCGAAGTGGATTTTTGAGCAAACGCTTTTGGTCTACCTCGTTCAACTTCTTTTTTACCGATTTCAAGTACTTTGTTAACTCGGCGATGTACGTTTTGCGTGCAGCAACCGTACCGAGTGAGTTGATACGCACGGTTACATCGAGTCCCATGCTCTTACAAAAGCGCTCTGACATGAGAATGATTTGTGCGTCTACGATAGGATCGTTTGAACCGATTGCTTCAAAACCTACCTGCCAAAACTGACGGTAGCGGCCAGCCTGTGGACGCTCGTGGCGAAACATAGGTTCGAAGTACCACATTTTTACCGGCTGTGACTGGTTCAGCATGCCGTGCTCAACGTAGGACCGCACTACCGAAGCGGTTCCTTCTGGGCGCAAGGTCATTTTTACTCCACCTTGGTCGGTAAACGTAAACATTTCTTTTTCAACAATATCAGTATCCTTTCCAATGCTTCGCTCAAAAAGACCCGTTTGCTCAAGTACAGGAAGTCGAATGCGTCCAAATCCGTATGCGCGTGCCAACGACTGCGCAGTTTGCTCTGCCTTATCCCATACCGCTTGCTCATCGGGGACAATATCTCGGAAGCCACGCAATGTTTCAGGAGCTTTCACTGATTTCTTTGGAGCCTTTTCGACTTTTTCTTTTGTTACTTTGGGCATAGGAAATTTGAGCGGGGCTAGTGGGCTAGCGGTTAGGTAAGAAACATGTCTCTACCTAGCCTACTAGCACAACTAGCCTACTATTTAATTTAAACAAAATACCAGAGTACTCTACAGGTTATACGTGGGCATTTCAAGGACGCCCGCCTGGTCAAGTGGTAATCCACGAATCCATACGCGTCCCGTGATGTTTTCAAAAGGAATTGGACCAATTGCCCGAGAATCAAGGCTTGCGTCACGATTGTCTCCCATCAAGAAATATTCATTTTGACCAAGCTGCACACGCTGCGTTCCTTCGGTTTCTTCGATCAAATATGTTTCGTCAAGGGTAATGCCGTTTGGATACTCGTCATTAAAAATGACCATCTTTCCATCGCGGACTTCTACCGTTTCTCCCGGGAGACCGATAACGCGTTTAATGTAGTATTGGCCCTCATTTCCTGGAGGATGAAAAACGACCGTTTCGCCGCGTTCAGGATCCCTGAATCGATACGTTAATTCATCGATAATAAGATATTCATTTTCGTAGTAACTTGGCTGCATGGAAGCGCCCTTTACGATAAAGGGCTGCACGAGAAAATAACGAACAGGAAGAATGATCGCTATGGCTATTGCTGCGATTTGTGCCATTTCTAACAAAAACTTTCCAAGCGCCCGCACCTGTGACTGATCCTGCTGTTCCTCAATCATATAGACGTAGCGTATCAAGAATGTGTTTTTACATCCACCCATAAAGGTTCAAGTCCTGGCATACGCTCCCCTGCAAGAATCGCGAGCATTGCCCCGCCACCCGTTGAAACATTCCAGGCAGGAAGGAGAAGCTTTTCTTTTTCAAGAAACGTAATAGTCTCTCCGCCCCCCAAAAATACTTGTGCCTTTGTTTTTGCAAGCGCCTTTGCAAGCTTTCGCGTGCCCCCCTGACCCTCTTCTTCCTCAATAATCCCGAATGGCCCGTTCCATACTACGGTCTTTGCCTCGGTAAGAGCTCGAAGGTAGCGCGTTTGTGTGTCAGGACCAATATCGAGTACTCGATCTTCTTTTGGTTTCGCAACAACATCAGTTGGGAGAAGAATCTTTCCTTCAAAATGATGAAGTACTCTTCGTGCCGCACCTAAAACTTCTTTTCTTCGGAATGATCCGCTCGCGCCCGGAACGTCATCACCCTTTGCAAGTTGCACCGCAATCGCGACACCGCCACCCAACAAAATAACATCGGCAAACACTCCCAATCGCTCAATAAGCGTTACCTTTGTTTCTATTTTTGCACCTCCAATCATGCACACAAACGGTGAGTGAATAGGTTTTGTGAGGCGCTTGATTTCTGAAACGACTCCTTCGCCTGCGAAACTTGAAAGATGACGCGTGATGGCGTGGATTGAAGCATGCGCGCGATGCGAAGCACTGAATGCATTGTTAATAAAAAAAGAAAACGGTGCCGCTATTGCCTTGGCAAAGGCGTCATCATCTTTTTCTTCTGCGCGCCAAAAGCGCACATTCTCCAAAATAAAAATACTGCCCGGCTTTGCGCTTGCAAGCGCGGTTCGCACCGGCTCCCCGTACACTGCACGAATAAACGTCACCGGCTTTTTGAGACGTTTCTCAAGAAGTGGAGCCAGACGCGCCGTACTCCACGCTTCATCACTCTTTCCATGCGGATCTCCCCAATGCGTTAAGAGCACCACTACGGCTTTTTGCTTTATAAGATGTTGAATTTCAGGGACTGCCTGTGCGATTCGTCCTCGCGTGCCCCCATCATCCAAAGTTTCCGACATTTCTTTCCAGGGAATATTAAAATCACTTCGCACGAGCACGGGGGTGCCAGGCGTTACTTGTTCTTTTGATAATGTACGCAATTCACGTACGGGCAGCATCATTTTCTCCATAGACCTCCACACCACGGTACCATAATATTATTGCATGACGCATGGGAAACACGGAAAGGAAATATTTTAAGTCAACCAGTCGGCGTACATAAAATGCGATTCTTCCCGAAAAAGGAATACCGAACACCTGTCCAACACCATACGATCCGCCCACCGCAAGCAACGTTTGCCATTTTTTTCCAGGAAAAGGAGTGAGTTCCTTCCCCGCAAGAAAGGCGATGATGTTTTTTGCGACGTAGGGTGCCTGCGCGGACGCCGCCTGCGCACTTTGTGGATCGGGGCGTTCGCCTGCACGAGCGACCGCATCACCCAGTGCAAAAATATTCTTTTTTCCTTCAACCACAAAAGTGTTTGCTACACGCACCCTTCCTCGCTCATTTACTGGCAAGCCCCACACCTCCCCTGGCTCTTTCCGGCTTTTTACTCCCGCAGACCACACGAGCAAATCAAATGG
>JBBTSN010000171.1:0-1020 GCA_038078775.1 Patescibacteria group bacterium
CTATGGGTTTTGCTGCTGCAGTATTATCGCTTGATAAGCCGCATGAGCCAACGGTTTTCATGCCCGCTGATCATTATATTCGCGATACTGAGCGATTTCTTACCATTCTTCAGGTTGCTGACGAGCTTGTAAAAGAAGAGGGCGTTCTTGTTGATATTGGTGTTCCGCCCGCATTTCCTTCAACGGCGTTGGGGTATACAAAGGTAGGAAAGTTGGTTGCGGATCGTCGCGGAGTTTCTGTTTTGGCGTTTGCGGGGCATACGGAAAAGCCACCGTATGAGATTGCGAAGAAATATGTTGAAGATGGATCGTACCTATGGCACGCAAATTACTATACGTGGACACCAGAGAAGTTTCTGGAAGCGTTTAAGATGTATGCACCAGATATGTATGAGACGCTTATTGCATTACGTGATGCATATGCGGAACATGACGCTGAAAGAGTTGCGTCTTTGTACGGGGCACTTCCAAGTAAGGCATTTGATTATGTCGTAACCGAGAAAATGGATCATGACCGTGTTCGTATTTTGCGCGGTGATTTTGGGTGGAGTGACATTGGAACGTGGGATGTTTTGCACGATCGTCTTTCTGATCAAGGAAACAATGTGGTAAAAGGCGCCGCTATTGTAAAAAATACGAATGGATCTTTGGTGTATGCATCGGGAGATCGTTTGGTCGCAGTGTTTGGTTTGGAGGATGTTATGATTGTTGATACTCCGGACGCGCTTTTGGTGTGTCATAAACGATCCGCTGAACATCTCAAAGATTTGCTTGCAGAAATTCGAAGTCAGACGGGGGAAACGTATTTATAGTATTGTCATCCCGGGCTTGACCCGGGATCCAACGCATAAAGAAAAACGCTGGATGCCGGATCGGTGTCCGGCATGACGAAATGCTATGCTCTTCAGAACACAGACATACGGTTATCTTGGCAAACGTTCGCAAAGATCTCGCGTTCCACTTGTTGTTATTGCTCTTTTTCTTTTGCTTCTTTTTCTCGCCGCTCGTCAGATTCATCAG
>JBBTSN010000172.1:0-5004 GCA_038078775.1 Patescibacteria group bacterium
AGGTTGCACTTTTGGGGAGAAATGGTGCTGGAAAATCAACGTTGTTGAAAATTCTTACCGGTGAAGAAGAAAAAGACGGGGGAGAGATTATTTTGCTTCCGTGGACCAAGCTTGGCGTCGTTCGTCAGCACGAGGTGCTTCCGAGTGATGTTTCGGTACAGGATTTTTTGGAACAGGGGAGCGGGAAGCTTTCTTGGGAAGTAAAAAAGCTTGCGGCACGTTTTGGATTACTTGCTACGCACTTGGAAAAGAAGCCAACCGAACTTTCGGGAGGATATCAAATGCGTGTAAAAATTGTTGTGATGTTGTTGCAAGATCCAACGCTTCTTATTCTCGACGAACCGGTAAACTATCTCGATTTACAAACGTTGCTGTTGCTCGAAAAATTTCTCGCGGACTATCGTGGAAGTTTTTTGCTTACCGCACACGATCGAGAATTTTTGCAAAATACGTGTACGGATACATTTGAGATTGAACGGGGAGAACTTGTGGAATATTCGGGAGGTGTTGAGGAATACTTGGAATGGAAAGAAGAGCAAAAAGAATATCAACGAAAAACGAATAAGCGT
This sequence comes from Patescibacteria group bacterium, assembly GCA_038078775.1. Classification (GTDB taxonomy): domain Bacteria; phylum Patescibacteriota; class Patescibacteriia; order UBA9934; family UBA9934; genus JAGORL01. The sequence goes on from JBBTSN010000172.1 coordinate 570, forward strand.
CTTTCGCGAGAAATTGCGCATCACCAAGAGTTTGTTGACCGTTTTCGTTTTAAGGCGAGTTTAGCTTCGCGTGCTCAGAATAAGATTAAGCACATTGCAAAGTTGCGGAATCAGCTTACGTCGATGCATAAAGATTTGTCTTCGGCGCGTATTGTTATCCCTACGCCACATATTACGTCGGGAACTGCGGTTCGTGTAGAAAAAGCTTCTGTTGGATATGGAGAAAATGTTCTTGCGACCGATATTTCGTTTGAAATTAAGCGTGGGGAAAAGGTGGTTATTGCGGGAGAAAATGGAAAGGGAAAGACTACATTATTGCGTGCACTTGCCGGAAAGCATGAACAACTTGAGGGAACAGTAAAGTGGTGGCATCACGCACACATTGGGTATTACGATCAAAAAACCGATGCAACGCTTATTCCGCACGAGACGGTGCTTGCGTATTTAACGCGTCTTGCACCCATGGATACGTCGGGTGAGCGATTGCTCATGATGGCGGGAAACTTTTTGTTTCGTAATGATGATTTAGAAAAGCCGACAAGCGTTTTGTCGGGCGGTGAACGTGCGCGATTGTGTTTAGCGGGAATCTTGCTTCACGAATATAATGTATTAATTCTCGACGAGCCAACGAACCATCTTGATGTTGAAACCGCGGAGAATTTAGCAGAGGCGTTGAAGGAATACGGAGGCACCGTGATTATTGTTTCGCATGCGCGTACCTTTGTAAATGCACTTGTTGATCGAACACTTGAACTGCGAGATGGATCGCTTCGTGAGTTCCCAGGTTCGTACGAGGCGTATGTGCAGGACTTGGAGAATCGAGCTGCGGAAGACGCGCTGCACGCACTTCGTGAACAAGACGGTGATGGTCCTTCGGTTCGTGCGGTTTCTCATGCTGAGCGCAAAAATCTTTTAAAAGAAAAGCAGCGTGCACAAGAAAAGGCACATACTGAAATTGAAAAGCTCGATAAAGAGAAGAGTGTAATTCTTGCATACTTTTTTGAGTACCCCACCGATTATTCCCCCGAACGCGCACAGCGATTGCGAGAGATCGATGTTCTTTTGCCCGATCTTGAGGCATTATGGCTGGAGCTTCAAAAAGATCTTGATGTGCTCAAGGGGTAGTTTTCTTGTCATCCCGGGCACCGACCCGGGATCCAGCGACTCCTGAAATCAAAAAATAAATTGTAACGTTGGATGCCGGATCAAGTCCGGCATGACGAATATCTTATGCCCCTCGCACTTGAAATAACCAATCTTCAAAAAACGTATAAAACGGGAGTGAAGGCACTCCAAGGTGTTTCACTTTCTGTTCCCGAAGGTGAGTGCTTTGCACTTCTTGGACCGAATGGTGCGGGAAAGACGACGGTGATCGGAATCTTGACGGGTTTAGTAAATCCTACCTCGGGTGATGTACAGGTTTTTGGTATTGATGCCATCGCACATCCATCCGCCGCAAAATCGTGTATCGGGGTTGTTCCGCAGGAGTTTAATTTTAATATTTTTGAAACCGTGCAAGATATTATCTTGAGTCAGGCGGGTTATTACGGAATTTCTCCTGCTGTTGCACGTCCTCGTGTTGATCGACTACTCAAAGATCTTGGGCTTTGGGAGAAGCGTACGGCAAAAGCTATGACACTTTCGGGAGGTATGAAACGTCGTCTCATGATTGCGCGTGCGCTGTGTCATGAGCCCAAGATGCTTATTCTTGATGAGCCAACTGCGGGAATTGACGTTGAATCTCGTCGCGGTATGTGGGATTATCTCAAAAAATTGCATGCATCTGGAACAACGATTATCTTGACATCGCATTATTTAGAAGACGTTGAGGCGCTGTGTTCTCGTATGGCAATTATTAAAGATGGAAAGGTTCTTCGTGAGGATAGTGTGCAGAATGTTTTGCAAACCGTGGGAAAAGAACACTATACGATTACCGTTGATAAGGCGGTATCTGATGAGGCATGGGTCGTGCAAGATGAACGAACCATTCTTGTAGAAAGTGATGAAAATATTGGGCTTGACGTTGTACTTAAAAAAATTCTTGCTGCGCATATGAAAGTACTTGATGTTCGACAGAATACCAATCGCCTTGAGGAGCTGCTTTTGCAGGTAACTTCCTCTTCCGTATGAACCCTTCCGCGCTTTGGATCGCTTTTTATACGATTGTTCGAAAAGAAGTCGTGCGTATTTTTCGTATTTGGAAACAAACGTTGCTTCCTCCGATAATGACGCAAACACTCTACTTTTTGGTATTTGGTACGTTTATTGGATCGCGTATTTCCGAAATTGATGGACAGCCGTACGTTGCATTTATTGTTCCGGGTTTGGTGATGATGGTCGTTATTCAGAATGCGTTTGCGAATACGGTGAGTTCGTTCTTTGGTGCGAAGTTTATGCACAATATTGATGAGATTCTTGTTTCACCAACGCCAAATAGCATTATGCTTTCGGGCTATGTCATTGGGGGAGTGCTGCGTGGAATTATAAGCGGGTTTTTAGTGTTTCTTGTTTCGCTCTTTTTTGCGCATCCTGGTATTGAGCATCTTTGGGCAATCGTGCTTTTTACATTTTTGACGGCACTTATTTTCTCACTTTTAGGATTTATGAACTCGCTTTTTGCAAAATCTTTTGATGATGTGGGGATTTTTACGACCTTCCTTATTGTTCCTTTGACGTATCTTGGGGGTGTCTTTTACACGATCGATCATCTCCCTGAACCTTGGCGTACGATTTCGTTGTTTAATCCAATCGTGTATATGGTCGATGGACTGCGCTACGGGTTCTTTGGAGTCTCAAGTACGAATCCACTTGCCTCAGTCGTTGCGCTCACTCTTCTTTGCGCCTTATTATTTTGGGTGAATATGATGATGCTAAAGAGGGGTACAGGACTTAGATCGTAGACTTTTGTCATCCCGGGCACCGACCCGGGATCCATCGCATTAAGAAAAAAATAAAAAAACGTTGGATGCCGGATCAGGTCCGGCATGACGAATATCTATGTTCTCCTACCCACGTCCTCCATTTCCCGGAATCAAACTTCGTCGAGGATTATCAGGTTTTGGGATTTTTGCGACTGAACCCATTAAGAAGGGATCTTTCATTATTGAATACTGGGGGCCGATACTTACCGATGCGCAAGTTATTAAAAAAGCCGGGAAGTATTTATTTGAAATCGGGAAAAATAAAACGATTGATGGATCTTCGCGGAAAAATATTGCGCGATATATTAATCATGCGTGTACGCCGAATTGTGAAGTAACGATTCGCGGAGGTCGAGTATACGTTTTTGCAAAAAAGAACATTAAGTCGGGAGAAGAGCTGCATTACGATTACGGAAAAGAGTACTTTAACGAGTACATCAAGCCGTATGGGTGTAGATGCGGGAAGTGTAAGAGATAGCGGATGGTGTCCTTGTCATCCCGACGAAAGGAGGGATCCCCTACCCGTATCTGATCAGAAGGGAATCTTTTAAAGGGTTGGGATTGAGTGATAGTGGACGTCATCTCGTCGTGAACGTGCCCGGTACCCTATTCGTTTTTCTTACTGCAGAGGCCTCCTAAAATGTATGTAGAATTGTATATACAAATGTACATACATTTTGTCATACAAACTTTTCATGAAAAAGAGGAGGGGCGTCACCCCTCTCGTAAACAAACAAATCCAATGTAAAGCCGGCTTTACATATAAAAACCACTCAACACACAGGGGTAGCAATACCCCTTACTTTTCATCACAACCCTAAACCGATCTCACTCCGTGCGGAACTTTTTGATGTAAGTGGGAGATCCCTCCCTTCGTAGTACTCAGGGCAAGCTCTGGCGTCGGGATGACATATGAAACTTGAATGACAACAAAAAAATACAGACGCCGTTGAAGGCGTCTGTATTTTTTTAATTATTCACCGAGGTCGAGGTTTTCAATCTCTGGGAGATCGAGAACTTCAGTTGGCTTGTGCTTTGGTTCTGCTGGAGTGAAGTCCTCAGACTTTCCATCGCGGTTTAAGCGACGCAATTGAGAGAGGATAACATCGAGTTTTGCTTCGATAGATTGCAAGCGTTCATCATTTGGCTTTCCTTCAGATCCTTTGTTGAAGCGATCTCCACCAAAGGAGCGCTTTTCACCATAGGATGGACGGTCGCCGTAGGATGGGCGATCTCCTCCAAAAGAAGGACGATCATTTCCACCTTCATCCTTGCGGAAGCAGTTGGAACAAAGAACCGGCTTGCGTCCGTTTGGACGGAAAGGAACTTGGCAGTTGTTGCCGCATTCGCCACAGGTAGCATCAAACATCTCGCGATCTTCGCGAGGTCCGCCACCAAAGCCGCCACGGTTACCACCGCCGAAACCACCGCGAGACCCACCTTGGGATCCGCCACCAAAACCACCACCAAAGGTGCGCTTTGGCCCTTTGTTACCACCAAAACCGCCACGCCCA
>JBBTSN010000173.1:0-9965 GCA_038078775.1 Patescibacteria group bacterium
ACGGTTTGAAGGCGATTACAGAAGCATGGGTGACTGCTCGTCAAATCGAGGCAGCACGGCGAGCCATGACCCGCGCAATTAAGCGCGGAGGAAAGATCTGGATTCGTATCTTTCCTGACCACCCCGTAACGAACCACGGCGCGGAAGCTCCGATGGGTAAAGGTAAAGGTGGTGTTGATTACTTCATGACTCCCGTGCGCGCCGGTACCGTTATGTTCGAGATGGACGGTGTAACGGAGGAAGTTGCACGTGAAGCCCTCCGTCTTGCGGCATATAAGTTGCCGGTAAAGACGAAGATCATTTCCCGAGCGTAATATGCGTTTTAAAGAATTACTTCAAAAAGATCTCTCCGAACTTCGCGCAATGCGTGATGAGTTGCAGACTAAGCTTGAACAGCTTACTCGTCAGCTCGTTGTACGCGGTGTAAAGAACGTGCGCGAAATTCGCACTATTCGTAAAGATATCGCTCGTATTGAGACGCGCATTTCAGCGCTCTCTCGCGTATAACCTCATATGACGACGAAAAAGACTCAAGAAAAATCCACCACCCGTCGCCGCTTAAACGGCGTTGTTATCTCGACCAAGATGACAAAAACCGTATCGGTTCAGGTAGATCGCACGGTACTTCATGCGAAGTATCAAAAGCGCTATACCGTGAGCAAGAAGTATCTTGCGCACAATGAAATCGAAGGTTTGCAAGCAGGGGATACGGTGATTATTGAAGAAACCCGCCCCCTCTCAGCGCTTAAGCGTTGGCGTGTGGTGTCGAAGGTCTAAAATTAACCTATGCTCCAACATCGATCTATGATCGCTGTGGCCGATAACTCGGGTGCTAAAAAGCTCCAGGTTATCCGTGTCCACGGTGGCTACAAAAAGCGCTATGCGCGTTTGGGAGATGTGGTGACGGCGGTTGTTAAAGAGGCCGCTCCCCACAATCCTGTAAAGAAAAGTGACGTTGTGCATGTGGTTATCGTTCGTACGCGCAAGGAAACTCGCCGGGCTGACGGTTCCTACATTCGTTTCGACGAAAATGCAGGCGTCATCATTACAAAAAATACAAAGGATCCGAAAGGAACTCGTATCTTTGGACCTATCGCGCGTGAAGTACGCTCGGCAGGATTCTCTAAGATCGTTTCCCTTGCTCCTGAGGTACTCTAAGCATCTCCTATGAAAACAAAGATGAAAATCAAAGTTGGCGATGTCGTGCGTGTCATGGTAGGACGCGCGAAAGAGCAAGGAGGCGATAAGGGTAAGGAAGGTAAAGTCATTCAGGCATTTCCTGAATCCAATGCCGTCGTCGTTGATGGTGTACGCAACCGCACGAAACACGTGAAGCCTCGCGGAGACCAAAAAGGACAGAAGGTACAATTTTTCGCTCCTATTCCTACTTCCAATGTTTCCCTTGTCGGAAAAACTGGAACCGGTCGTGTAGGTTTTGAAGTGAAAGATGGTAAGAAGACTCGTGTCTTGCGTGCAAAGAAAAAGGTTGAACAGATTGGCTAACGTATGTCTATTCTCAAAGAAAAATTTCAAGCAGGCGCAAGCGCCTTGCGTTCTACCTTTGGCCTTAAGAACGTGCACGAAACGCCTCGTATTTTGAAGGTAACCCTCAACGCTCGCGTTGGTAAGGGAAAAGATGCAAAGTTTGCTGACGTTATTGTCGACACGCTTCGCCGCATTACTGGTCAACAGCCTGTGAAAACACTTGCTCGTAAGTCCATTGCAGGATTCAAAATTCGTGAAGGTATGGTGCTTGGTGCAAAGGTAACTTTGCGCGGGAACCACATGTGGCATTTCCTTGATAAACTCACGAACGTTGCATTTGCACGTATCCGTGACTTCCGAGGTATTCCAGAATCTTCAGTAGATCGTGATGGAAATTTCAACTTCGGCTTTACGGAACACACTGCGTTCCCTGAAGTTCGTCCAGATGAAGTAGAGTCCCTTCACGGTTTGCAGGTGACTATCACGACCAACGCAGGTTCTCATGAGCGCGGAATCGCTTTGCTCAAGGGACTTGGTTTCCCCTTTGTTTCCAAGTCATCTAAGTAAAGTATGGCAACACAAAATCAAATTGCGAAGTCGCAAAAGACCCCAAAGTTCTCGTCACGCATTAACTTGCGTTGCTGGCGCTGTGGTCGTAAGCGTTTCTTCATGCGCAAGTTCGGTCTTTGCCGTATTTGCTTCCGTGAGTTGGCAAACGTTGGTGAGATCCCTGGTATTCGTAAGGCTAGCTGGTAAATCCTATGATGACCGATCCAATTTCCGACATGCTCACTCGTGTGCGTAACGCCGCTATGGCGCGCGCTCATGTAGTTGAAATGCCATTGTCGAAGATGAAATTCGCTATTGCGAAGATCCTCGAATCTCGTGGATACCTTGTTTCCGTAGAAAAAGTGACTGACAAAGCTACTTCTCGCGAAGTGCTTCGTTTGACCCTTGCCTACGCAGAAGGTATGCCGATTGTTTCTGACCTCAAACGTATCAGTAAGCCAGGTCGCCGTGTGTACGTTAAAGCTGATGACGTACGTGCAGTTCGTTCCGGATACGGAATTTCCATCATCTCCACCCCAAACGGTGTGATGAGCGGAGATGACGCCCGAAAGCGACGTCTTGGAGGTGAGTTTATTTGCGAAGTTTACTAAAGAGTCCTATGTCTCGTATTGGAAAAAAACCGGTTGCCCTTCCACAGGGTATTACCGCAATGGTTGCCAACGCAGCCGTGACCGTAAAAGGTCCCAAGGGAGAGTTGACGCTTGCGTTGCACCCACATGCACACGTTGTGCTTCGCGATGACGAAGGCGTTTCTGCACTTCACGTGAGTGTTGACGATCCAGATAAGAATGATCGCGCGATTTGGGGAACCATGCGCGCACTTCTCGCACAGATGGTTGAAGGCGTATCAAATGGCTTTGAGAAAAAGCTTGAATTGAACGGCGTTGGTTTCAAGATGAGCGCACAGGGAAATTCCCTTACGTTCTCTTTGGGATTTTCACATGAAATTATCTACGCTCTTCCTGCAGGTGTTACCGCAAAGATCGAAGTGAATATGCTTACGCTTACGGGCGCAAGTGCTGAAGCGGTTGGTCGTGCAGCTGCAGAAATTCGCTCATTTAAGAAGCCTGAGCCTTATAAGGGTAAGGGATTCCGTTATAGCGATGAAATTATTCGTCGCAAAGCGGGTAAGGCTGCGAAGGGCGATAAATAATGTTTTATGACGAAGAAAGAAATGAAAGCAAAGCGCGCACGAACAGATCGTCGCGCCGCTCGTGTCCGCGCAGTAATTCGTGGCACCGCAGAACGCCCACGTTTGTCGGTGTTCCGTTCGCAAAAACATATTTCCGCACAGGTGATTGATGACGTTGCAGGCCGCACCGTTGCTTCAGCTCAAGATATCAAGCTCGAAAAGCTCTCTCCCTTGGAGCGTGCTTCAGAAATTGGTAAACTGGTTGCTGAATCTGCAAAGAAGGCTGGCGTTACTACCGTCGTGTTTGATCGCGGTTCGTATTTGTTCCATGGTCGCGTAAAGGCACTCGCAGAAGCAGCGCGCGCCGCAGGTCTTCAATTCTAATCCTATGCCAGAACAAGAAAATATTCAGAAGACTGCAGCACCTGCTCCAACGCAAGCTGCAACCGCTCCTCAGGCTGGTGCTCCTGCACGAAGCAATGACCGCCGTGGTGGTCGTGGTGGACAGCAGGGAGGTGGTCAGCGTGGCGGAGGACGTGACCGCCGTGGCGGTCGCCCTCAAGAGCGTGATCCGCGTGAGTTTGAGCAAAAGACGCTCGAGCTTTCTCGTGTTACCCGTGTTACCAAGGGTGGTAAGCGTATGCGCTTCCGCGCTACGGTAGTTGTGGGTGATAAAAAGGGTCGCGTAGGCTTCGGCCTTGCAAAACGCCCAGACGTTCCGAAGGCACTTCATAAGGCAACTCGCCAGGCCAAGAAGCACTTGATTACCGTTCCTTTGATTAAGGGAACTGTTCCTCATGAGGTCTTGGCAAAATTTGGTGCAGGCATGATTATGATTAAGCCAGCTCCTCAGGGTACTGGATTGAAGTGTGGTGGACCAGTGCGTGTTGTTCTTGAACTCGCGGGTGTTCCAAACGCAGTTTCTAAAATTCTTGGAGGAAAAAATAAAATTAACAACGTGAAGGCTACCTTTGCAGCACTCAACATGCTTCGTAAAGAAAAGACTTCCGTAACGCCTTCCGCGTAATCCGTTTATATGACGCTTTCATTGCATGCTCTTCGCCCCGGTTTTGGCGCGAAGAAAGACAAAAAGCGCGTAGGTCGTGGCCTTGGTTCTAAGGGCACCACGGCAGGACGCGGTCAGAAGGGTCAGTCTTCTCGCGCGGGTGCGAGTGGTTTGCAGCGCATTGGTTCACGCCATATGATGCTTTCAACCCCTAAGCTCCGTGGTTTTAAGCCACTCGTTCCTGGCGCACAGGCGGTTAATCTCGCTGATCTTTCCGGATCTTTTGTTGCGGGTGAGGTGGTTACTCCACGCACCTTGTTCAAAAAGGGATTGATTCGTGATGCGAAAAAGGATGTAAAAATTCTTGGTGTTGGTGAACTTACGCATATGGTAACGGTGAAGGGATGCCGTGTTTCAGGAGCCGCTCAGGCGGCAATTGAAAAGGCTGGTGGAAAAATTGAAGCCTAACCTCTCGTTTTATGGCTAGTGCCCTCGTGCGTCTTTGGAAAGAGCCGGAAATCCGCAATGGTTTGTTGTTCATTCTCCTTGCGGTTACGATCTTTCGCGTTGTTGCGCATATTCCGGTTCCGGGTATTGATGCTTCAAGCTTAGCGGCACTCCTTAACCAGAGTCAGCTCCTTGGTTTGTTGAACGTATTTGCGGGTGGAACTTTGAGCAACTTTTCTGTTGTTGCTCTTGGTGTCGCTCCGTATATCACCGCATCCATTATCTTCCAGCTTCTCGGAATGATTTTTCCTTCCGTTGAAGAAATGCAAAAAGAAGAGCAAGGTCGCCGTACGCTTAATCGCTGGACGCGCGTTTCCACGGTTCCTCTTGCAGCATTACAGGGATATAGTTTGATGGTACTTTTGGGCCAACAAGGAATCTTTGGAGGTGCTGCGTTTACTCCTTGGCAATGGACGGTGGCTATTGCAACCATGACCGCGGGAACCATCTTCCTTATGTGGCTTGGTGAAATGATTTCTGAGCGTAAAATGGGAAATGGTATCTCTATCCTCATTTTTGCAGGTATCGTTGCATCATTTCCTGGATTCTTCGCAAATGCTGCGGCGACGTATACTTCTTCGCAGTTGATCGACATGCTTCTTTTTGTGGCATGTACGCTTCTTACCATTCTTGGCGTGGTGTTTGTGAATGAAGCTCAGCGCAATATTCCTGTGCAATATGCACGAGGAGGGAGTGGAAAAGTTTCCTCGGTTCTTCCTCTTCGGGTGAACTTGGGTGGAATGATTCCTATCCTTTTCGCGATGTCGCTTTTAGTTACTCCGGGTCTTCTTGCGCAGTTCTTTGTGAACGCAAGTACTGCTTGGGTAAGTACGGCAGCGCAGTGGGTGATTGCTTTTACGAGCAATACCTTCGCATACGGAATTACGCAGTTTCTCCTCGTTATTCTCTTTACCTTCTTTTACGGATCCATTGTGTTCCGTCCGGAGCAGGTAAGCGAAAACTTGCAAAAGCAGGGTGGATTTATTCCTGGTGTGCGCCCTGGTGAACATACGACCAAGTACCTGCAATGGGTTATGAATCGCGTTCTTCTTGTGGGAGCGGTGTTTCTTGCCGTGTTGGCGGTTATGCCTTCCATTGTGCAGGCAGTAACGGGAAATCCTTTGCTTGCCGTTGGCGGTGCTTCGGTGCTCATTGTGGTATCTGTAGTTATTGATGTAGTTAAGCAGGTAGAGGCTCAGCTCTCGATGCGTTCGTATGAGTAGAGTTAGGCCAGTGGGCTAGAAGGCTAGGTAAGAAGTTCGTTTTTACCTAGCACAACTAGTCCACCTAGCCAACTCATGCTTAAGAAAAGGCGCGATCTTTCCTGATCGTGCTTTTTCATTTACCATATGTCAGTATGCATAAAATCCTCCTTTTGGGGCCGCAAGGATCAGGCAAGGGTACACAGGCTGCTATTCTTTCTGAAAAGCTTGGAATTCCCGCGATCTCCATGGGGAAGCTTTTGCGCGATGCGCGTGATAGCTATGAAGAGATTCGAATTGCCCAAGAGAAGGGAGAGCTTGTTTCTTACGCAATTGTGCATGATGTTCTTGTAGAGCGTTTGGCTCGTCCTGACTGTGAGAAAGGTTACATTCTTGATGCCTATCCACGAAGCGAAAGCCAGTATCGTACAACGGAAAACGAGGTTTTTCCAACGGCAGTAATTGTTATCACCGTTCCGTCTGAAGTTTCAATGGAACGTATGCGTAGTAGAGCTCGTCTTGAAAAGCGTGATGACGATACTCCGGAGGCGATGCGACGTCGACTTGAGATTTATGAAGAAGAAACGAAGCCTATTATTGAGAAATATCGATCCATGGGGCTGGTGCGAGAAGTGGATGGTACGGGCTCTGTAGAAGAGGTCGCGGAACGAATTTATAATGTATGCATAACTAAGGGCGAGTGTTAATTATATGGCACTTATTAAAACCACGCAGGAGATTGATGCAATGCGCGAAGGGGGTGCGCTTCTTTCGTGTGCGTTGCAAAAGGCGGTTGATGCGGCTAAACCGGGTGTAACCATGTGTGAACTTGATACGATTATTGAGGATGAGATTGTTGCAGGAGGAGGCAGGCCTTCCTTTAAAGGATATAAAGGTGGAGGGAAGATTCCGTTTCCGTCTACTGCTTGTATTTCGGTAAATAATGAAGTGGTTCATGGGCTTGGAACGCGTGATATTGTGCTGAACGAAGGTGATATTGTGGGTATTGATATTGGGTGTTGGTATAAGGATTTGTGTACGGATATGGCTGTTACGGCTCCGATAGGAAAAATTTCAAAGGAACGGAAGATTCTTTTGGGTATTACGCGCGATGCAATGTATGCAGGTGTTGAGGCAGCAATTGTAGGGAAAACGACGCATGACATGGCTCAGGCGATTGAAGGCACGGTTCCAGATGGTTATGGCATCGTGAAATCGCTCGTTGGTCACGGTGTTGGACATGCGGTGCACGAATCCCCACATGTTCCGAATTTTGTAAGCAAGTCGTTTCCTCGTGTGGTGCTTAAGGTAGGAATGTGTTTAGCGGTTGAGCCTATGGTGACACTTGGAACAGATGACGTATATGTGTCGCCCGATGGTTGGACCATTGTGACTGCTGACGGAACTGATGCTGCGCATTTTGAGGTGACTATTGCGCTCACCGAGAACGGACCAGAGATTTTGACTCCGCAGCCTGAGATCGGAATGTAATGATATGCATATTTCCCAATTTTCTTCCAAGCAACTTTGGATACTGAGTGCATTTATCCCATTCTTTTTTGCGGTGTTTTACGTACTTATTTTTTTGTTGAGCGAGTCTTTTTACGTTGATATAAGCAGTGTTATTGATTCTCCTGTCGTTGCATTTCTTTCCCAAACATTTCTTTTTCCTGGCGTTCTGTTTTCTGCCCCTTTTGGGCTGTTTTTTTTATTTTTATGGCCATCTTCGTCTTTTGCGTTTTCCTTCGTTTTTATTTTTATTCCGTTGATTTCTTTTCTTATATATACTTGCGTTATTCGTTTTATTCTTGATTTCTCTTTGAAGTTTTTCTATGAAAAAAAGTGATGTTCTCGGGCTTGTTAGCCTTATTGTGGTGCTTGGTGGCGTTGCTGCGCTCTTTGCTTTTGCGCCTGAGCGTTTGGAGGTTGCGTTCCAGCCCATTGAAGTTGAGGGAAGTGCGCTTGTGCTTATTGAGGCGGGGGAGCTTGGAGTTGTTGTTGATGCGGTTCTGGGGAAACCGGGTTTTATTACGCTTCATGACACGATTGGAGATGCTCCAAGCACGATTCTTGCGTCATCTGATCTGCTTGATGAGGGTATTCATTCCGCAATAACACTTGCTGTTTCTGGAGGGCTTGATCCTCTTCTCAACTACGTTATGCTCATGGTTGCTGATGATGGTGATGGGGTATATGAACCGGGAGTAGATCGTCCCGTCATGGTGAATGGAGAGGTGATTCGAGTTCCGGTTGAGCTTACGCCGAACGAATCATCATCTACTAAATAAATATATGTTGAGTAATAGAAAAAGATATTTAAAGATTTTTCTTATATCTTTTTTAGTGATTACTTTCGTTTCCCTTTTTGTTATTGATTCGTATTCACCTTTGGAAATCGAATTTCTTCGTGCTTCTTGGTTTGGAAAGATTTGGCAAGGGTTTATTCTTCCCGGAGAAATAGTTTTTTTCTGGCCTTTTTTCTGGGCTTATGAGGGCATTTGTTCTTTCTTGGGTGGTTGTATCGGTATGCTTGATGGAGGACCCGGGGAACCTTATTTCTTTTCTGCGATGAGTATTGCAATTGGCGCTTTGTATGCAGGAGCGCTGACCGGGTGCATATATGGGATTGATTGGTTACGTCGTCGTAAATAGGCGATGGATTCCGGCTTTCGCCGGAATGACGAGAGCTATGAAATATCTTGGCATTGATTACAGCATGCGAAAGGTTGGGCTCGCGATTGGGGAGTCTGATTCGCGTATTGCGGTGCCGCTTGAGGTGATTCCTGGAGGAGATGATGTGCTTGATCGAATTATAAAGCTTGCAAAAGAGGAAAAAATTGATGCATTTGTTGTTGGTATCCCGGTGCCTGTTCATGAGGAGCAGCCGCTTGTGCAATTTGAACGAGTCAAAACCTTTGTTGAGCGTTTGAAGGAGGTGTCTGGCTTGCCTGTACACGAAATTGACGAAGTGATGACTACTCGTGAAGCGAAACGTGTACAGAGTGAATACGGGAGTAAGGTTGGTGAGGATGCGCTTGCGGCGATGATGATTTTGCAGGAGCACCTTGATGAAGGTTTGAAGTGAGGAGTTAAGAGTTGGAAGTGAAAGGTGTTTTTATAAGCAATTAAGAAAATACCAAAAATAACATCCGCTAACTTCACACTAACAACTTTTAACTTCCCAACTTCACCTATGTGGTTTTCTCAAAAAACTGAAGCAATTGTGCTCACTGTTCATCCGTGGAAAGAGGCGGATAAGCGTTACGTTGCGCTCTCTCGGGAGTTTGGAAAGCTTGAGTTTATTGGGCGTGGAGCACGTAAGGGGAAGGCGAAATTGTCTGCGCACTTGGAGCCTTTTGCGCGTGTGCAGCTTGAGCTTGTGGTGGGAAAGCGGCAAACGACGGTGATTGGCGTTGAGCGTTTGCAGGCATTTGCAGGCATTGCGCTTTCGCTTGAGCACCGGCTTGTGGCGCATGCAGCATGTGCGCTTTTAGATAAAACCATGCGCCCCGACCAGGCGGATGAGGATTTGTATAAGGAGCTGTTTGCCTTTTTGCTCTTTTTGGATGATACGAATGTTCTTTCATCGTCACGTGGCGCGTTTGTGCTTGGAGGATTTTTATTGCGCTTGATGCGCCACTTAGGGTATCAGACTGAGCTTCATTCTTGCCTTGGATGCCAAGATCCTATTCAACCGCTTTCGTTTCGTTGGCATGATGCGCGGGGTGGACTTGTGTGTACTGATTGCATGATGCTGAAAAGCCAAGACTGGATTACGGCTCGGCAGATTGATGAAGAGATTGTGACCTTACTTCGTTTTGCGCGTGACGCTGGCTACGCGGATCTCATGAAAGCGGCGCTTCGAGGGAATCACATGGAGCATTTTTCATCGTGCGTACACGATTTGTTGCGGATTCATGTTCCTGGTTACATTGATCGGCCGTATTGGGAAATGGTTATTGTGTGAAGTAATGAAGTTGGGAAGTTGTGAAGTTGGGAGGTGAGGATAAAAGATGGGAAAGGTTGCATGCTTTTTTGCTTGTGCTATAGTGACTTTAGAGAC
>JBBTSN010000174.1:0-6273 GCA_038078775.1 Patescibacteria group bacterium
ATATTGGGGGGCATTGCTGTTTTATACACAGTATATAGTGTTATAAAAAAGGTGAGTGCTATACTTTTGCCGTATGACAACGTGTGCTTTGTTGAGGGAATATCGATGTACTTCTTGTAAAAAGCTTCTGCTCAAGGCCGCGCTCATAGAAGGGATACTAGAAATGAAGTGCAAGTACTGTCATGCAATAGTTACGGTAGAGGAGCACAAGGGAGACGAGCTTATATGCACGGTTTCTCCGTGCCCGTTCCGCACGCAGAATTAATTCATTTTTGCCAAGAAGTCCAAAGAGACTCGCGCAAGCGAGTTTTTTATTTTTTTATGAACGCCCAAAACCAGGCAATTACAACATTTGATGAATACATCACGCGTGCAGATTGGCGTGTGCAGGCAAATGCAAACCAGGGATACTCGCTTGGCGGACTTATTCTCAATGCTGCAGGAAAAATGACCGCGCAATACTGGCTTTTTAGCGTGTATGACGAAGAAATTCGCGAGGCACACATGAAAGGAGATTTTCATATTCACGATCTCGATATGTTTTCAGGATATTGTGCAGGATGGAGCTTGCGACAGCTTCTTTCAGAAGGATTTAATGGCGTGCCAAATAAAATTGAGTCAGATCCTCCAAAGCATTTTGATACAGCACTTGGACAAATCGTAAACTTTTTTGGAACACTTCAAAATGAATGGGCGGGGGCGCAAGCATTTTCTTCGTTTGATACGCTCCTTTCTCCGTTTATTAAGCAGGACGGATTAACACAAAAAGAGGTCGATCAGGCCATGCAACAATTCATGTTTAATATGAACGTTCCTTCGCGCTGGGGAACGCAGACTCCGTTTACCAACCTTACGTTTGATTGGGTAGTGCCGGAAGACTTGGTAAACGAACACCCCATGATTGGAGGTGAATACACAAGTTTCACCTACGCCGACTGTCAGCATGAAATGGATATGCTCAACGAGGCATTTTTGCGCGTTATGCTCAAGGGCGACCGAAGAGGAAGAATCTTTACTTTCCCTATTCCAACCTACAACATTACCAAAGACTTTGTATGGGATAGTCCAAACGCAACGCTGCTCTTTGAACTCACAGCAAAATACGGCATCCCTTATTTTCAGAATTTTATCAATTCGCCTCTTAACCCAAGAGACGTGCGAAGCATGTGTTGTCGTTTACAGCTTGATCTGCGTGCACTGCGAGCACGAGGGGGAGGGCTTTTTGGATCTGCGGAGATGACGGGAAGTATTGGCGTGGTAACGCTCAACCTCCCGCGTATCGGGTACCGCGCAAAGGACGAAGAAACATTTCTTGTGTACTTAGGAGAACTTATGGAGATCGCAAAACGATCTCTCGAGTTAAAGCGTATACAGGTGCAAGAAAATATTGACCGTGGCCTCCTACCCTTCACTCGGAGGTACTTGGGAAATTTGAGAAATCATTTTGGGACTATTGGCATAAACGGAATGCACGAGGCGTGTTTAAACTTTTTAGGAAAGGGAATTGAGACAACAGAGGGAAAAGAGTTTGCCGAGCGCATACTCACATTTATGCGCGATCGTCTCATCGCATATCAAGAAGAGACGGGTCATTTGTATAATCTTGAAGCAACTCCTGCAGAAGGTACAACGTATCGTTTTGCACGCGAGGATCAAAAGCATTACCCGGGTATTATTCAGGCTGGAACTCCGGAAGCCCCCTATTACACAAACTCATCGCATCTTCCGGTAGAAACAACGCCGGATCCCTTTGTCGCGCTTACGCACCAAGATAGCCTCCAAACAAAATATACCGGAGGAACAGTACTTCATCTTTTTCTTGGCGAGCGCCTTTCCGACGCTGAAGCTTGCAAGAGATTCGTACAAAAGGTCACGGCCACGTACCACCTTCCATACATCACGGTTACCCCAACATTTAGCATTTGTCCTTCACATGGATACTTGGCTGGGGAACATACCACATGTACGAGTTGTAATGCGCCTTGTGAAATCTGGTCTCGCGTTGTGGGATACTATCGTCCAGTTGACCAATGGAACAAGGGAAAACAACAAGAGTATCGGGAACGTGTTGAATACACGGTTGATGATGATGTATGCGCATAGCGGGATTTCAGCCGTGCACGCTTATTGATTATCCGGGAAAGGTTGCGGCTATTGTGTTTACGCAAGGATGCCCGTTTGCATGTACGTACTGTCATAATCCAGAGCTTATTCCGGTGCAGGCGGGAACGTATTCCGAAGAAGATATTCTTGGAGAAATTGAAAAACGGAAAGATTTTCTTGATGGGGTAGTAGTAACAGGCGGTGAGCCAACAGTGCAGCCAGATCTCGAAGATTTCTTGAAGAAGATTAAAGCACTTTCGCTCGGCATAAAGCTTGATACAAACGGCGTGCATCCGGATATGATTGAGCGGTGCATTCAAAATCGTCTCGTAGATTTCTTCGCGATGGACATTAAGCACCAGTTTGGAAAGTACAAAAAAGTAATTGGTGAAGTTCCAGATCGTGTGATTGAAAACTGCGAACGAACCATGGACCTTATTGCACACTCAGGAATTCCTTACGAGTTCCGTACGACAACAAATGCGAGTATACATACAAAAGAAGATATACTCGCTATTGTGAGCAGGCTTCCTTTAAGAGCACGCTATGCACTGCAGGGTATACGTACAGAAAAAACGCTGAAGCCCATGGATAACCCCGGGGAAAACACCACGATTTTTCTTAATGCCTGCAAAGAAGAAATTTTTCTCACGCGTCCAGATCTTCATCTTATTCTTCGAACATAAATATATGAAACTCCAAAAAGAACGCATATTACTTATAACGATACGAGTAAGTTTGGGCCTCGTTTTTCTCTGGGCATTTCTTGATAAACTGTTTGGCCTTGGCTTTTCAACTGCCGCAGAAGCTTCGTGGTTTGCCGGAGGATCTCCAACAACAGGATACTTGCTCTATGGAACAGGCGGGCCTTTGGCGGGCATATTTCAGGCACTTGCCGGACAAGTGTGGGTCGATTGGCTGTTTATGATGGGCTTGCTTGGCATTGGAGCGGGACTTATCTCTGGTTATGCACTACGCGTCGCGGCCTACGGAGGATCGGTTATGCTTATGCTCATGTACATTTCCGCTTTTCCTCCAGAACACCACCCATTTCTTGATGAGCACGTTATCTACACGATCACGCTTCTTCTTATAGCGCATCGAGGATCAAATACGTTGACGTAGTGCATTGAGAATAATCGTAACGTAAAAAATCCCGCGTTTCATGTCGCGACGTGTCTGTAGGGAACGGTTTAAAACCGTTCCCTACGAACGCGTTCAGAACGAAACGCGAGCATTTTCTGTTTGTGTCACTATGTTACGCGAGTTCCTTGAGATGCTTCAGCGTCTTTGGCGAAAAAAGCGACGTGTACCCATGTCTTTCGGCCTCTTTTGCTCTTCGCTCAGCAAACGGAACCGATCGAACTTCGCCTCCAAGTCCAACTTCACCAAAATACACCGCCGTTTCTGGAACCGGTGCATTTTTTACGGCAGAAAGAACCGCCGCAGCAACGGCAAGGTCGGCAGCGTTCTCTGCAACCTTTACACCACCAACAATGTTTACGTACACGTCTTGGTCGTGTAATCGAGCCCCGGTACGTTTGCTAATAATCGCGAGGAGCATTTGCAGCCGCCCAAGGTCATATCCAGACGTACGGCGTACCGGATTGGGAAAATAGCTTTTTTCTACGAGCGCCTGCACCTCAACAAGAAACGGACGATTGCCATCCATAACGGCGCAAACTACAGAGCCAGGAGAGGGAAGCCGTTCGGCTAAAAAGCGTGCGCTCGGATTTTCAACGGCAATCAATCCTTTCTCAGTCATTTCAAAGAGCCCCACTTCTTCAGTGCTTCCAAAGCGGTGCTTTGCAACGCGAAGCATACGAAACGGGCTATCAGGGTCGCCCTCAAGCGTAAGAACGGTGTCTACCATATGCTCGAGCGTTTTTGGGCCGGCAACACTTCCTTCTTTGGTAACCTGTCCAATAATAAGCACCGGTGTTCCTGATGTTTTTGCAAAGCTCACTAAATGTGCGGTTGCAGCACGTACTGCGGTAGGTGTGCCTGGAAAGGCGTCAGCTTCGGCGACGTACATGGTCTGAATCGAATCGACAATAAGAAGCGCAGGCTTGAGCTTTTCTGCGGCGGCTAAAATACTTTCAATATCTACCGCGTTTGAAAAAGAAATTCCCTGGAGTGGAATGCCAAGACGCGTACAGCGTAAATGAACCTGTCCCTCAGATTCCTCACCCGATGCGTAATAAACCGTTTTTCCACTCGGTGCCATGCCTCCTGCAAGTTGCGCAACGATGGTTGATTTTCCAATGCCCGGTTCTCCGGCCAAAAGCGTAACCGATCCGGAAACCATCCCGCCCCCCAGCACACGATCAACTTCAGAAATTCCCGAAGGAATACGCTGGGTACTTGCGCTATTTGTTTCAGAAAGAGAGAGAAGGGGAGCGGGTTTTGCCCCCGGCCCCTTTTTCTTCTTTTTGCCCCCCATTCCCATGTGGGCGGAAGATGTTCCGCCCCTACTGTCATCACCTTCTTCACCAACGCTTCCCCAAGCGCTACAGGTCGTACATCGGCCGGTCCATTTGGCATATTGTGCTCCACACGTAGAACAGGAAAACATATGTACACGTATTAATTAGGTCTCAGTGATGCGGAGAACGTACATCTGAACACTGCGCTTCATCCAGAAGTCGCAAACGCTTTTTACCCCGTCAATATGAAGGGCGTTGCCTTCCCTTCCCAATCCCCACGATTCTGCAGTTTGTCCATTATCGATATATATCCATACGTGTGGCCATTGAGTAACTCCATTGTTTGCTGTAATACTCAAAATATCTCCCGGAACAAGATTTTTTCCATTCACTTTTGTGCTGGTACACGACGTAATAGGTTCACTTGGTGAAAATGCTGCGCGTATGGCAAGTCTACTTGTTTCAAGTTCAGCACACGATAAAACGTAGTCGACGAATCCCGCGCAATCAAGACAGATTTGTCCTTCTGGACAACTATTTACATAAGTTTCCGATTCAAGTGCATAGGGAGGCGCTTGTCCAACGCCACCGAGACGATAGGTGACCTTATTTTCCATGGAGTGAACAATTTCTGAAATAGAGTAATCAGGTGAGCAGAGAATATCTCCTGGCGGGTCAAAGATCAGTGATCCTTCCGCAAGACCGGATTGGTTTACGTAGGCAATACGGTCGATAGTTTCAATGGTGAGCGAGTTAAAATACGTTGTTCTTGGATCAATAAGAAAGGCAATACTATAGGTTGCCATGAGGATAACAATGCCAAAAAGAGTATTGGTCATGCGGGCTTTTGCCTTTGAAACGGCACCCTTGTCTCCTCCAGCGGTCATGTATTGAAAGCCTGCAATGGTAAACATGAGGACACCAAAAATTGCCGCAAGAGTAATGCCATACGAAAAAACAGCATTCACGTACAAACCAATCATGTTCGTCTCAATATTTCCACTTTCATCCACCTGCACCGATCCAGAAAGATCTAGTCCAGGAATAGGAACGTTGAGGGCGGGGATGGAGGGTGTTTCTGCTTCTTCGGTTGTAGCCTCAGCATCTCCCGAAGGAACATCTCCCGAATCAATGGGCGTCGCGTCATCTCCGCACTTCAGCGCGTAGGAAACTGAATCCCTCCCCGCACATTCGTCGGAACACGCAGCTCCATCGGAAATCGAGTCATCAGGGATAGATATTGCGGTTCCTTCGGCATCAGTACATTCACAAACAGTGTCCTCGCTGCACGATTCTTCTACCGCAAAAGCAACCCCAGGTAAGGCGATAAGGAGGAAACTAATAAGAAAAGGGAAGAGTTTTTTCACAAAACAAGATTATTTTACCATTGCCGCACTAATAGCCCGGTCAATTTCCGACTGTGAAAGACTTCCCGTAAAGCGTTCATTGTTGATGAATAACGTGGGAGTTGCGGTAATTTTGAGAGCAAGACCTTCTGCAAGGGTGCGCTCAACAAGGGGAAGGGTATCTTCGTTGCTCACGCACAAAGAGAATGAAGGAGTATCAAGGCCTACATCAGCGGCAATAGTTTGGTAGAGGTCGCTACTCAGAGTAGATTGATTGGCAAAAAGCTGGGCATTAAATTCCCAAAACTTTCCTTGTTTTCCTGCACAGCGAGCGGCAATGGCCGAGGGAATAGCTTCGGAGTGGCGCGTTTCGTTTGGCATATCTTTCCAAACAATCC
>JBBTSN010000175.1:0-2276 GCA_038078775.1 Patescibacteria group bacterium
GTTTCCGGAAATTCCGGTGGATGTGGCATAGCTGATATTGCTGGAAAGCACCAAGTCAGCGTCCTCCACAATCAGAGTCCAAGCTCCTTCCGGCACCACGATGTTCTTCAAGGTGATGCTGTCGGTAGAACTGCTAGGATCGCCTTTATAGTAAAGCACTCCACTGGTCGGATTGTTTTGATTCTTAAGATCTCCGGCCAATTCATCCCAGCTGGCAAACGTTGTACGGCTGGATTGAAGGGTATCGGCGTTTCGAACCGACAGTGAGATTTGGCTTTCTTGAGTTTCTTCAATGGTGCTTCGTTTCCAAAGGTCAGAAACCTCAGTCACGATTTCACAAACGTAAGAACTCAAGTTCCCAATGAGGTTGGCTTCGTATTCGGTGTCGTCACAGACGGAAATGGTCACTTGGCTGTACACGCTTTCCTCAAGGGTAGGGGTGTAGGTGATGGCACTGGTGTCCGGACTGGATAAAGTGCTGGAGTCCAAAATCACGAGAGAATCCACGTTTCGGTAAGGATCGTCTTCAGAAGCGAAGATACAAGAGATGTCGGAACCTTGTTCTATTTCAACTTCAAGGAACACGTCACCCGCACCTCGAGTCACCAAGTAAGAACAGAGCACCACAAGGTCCGCCGTAGCCGAGATTTCTTCATCGACTGTACTGGCGTAACCGGTGTTTGAGAATTGTTCGGTTAAACATTCATCGGCTTCATCGTCACAAGATAGGTTGGAGTCCACGATTCCCACGTAACGGATACGGATCACCGCATCGTCTGGGATGGTGGTTGCGTTTTCAATCACCACTTCACCATCGGCTGGAGAAGTTTCAGGATCGTAACAAACATCCACTGAAGTGAGATCTCCGTCGTCGTATTCACATTCAGGGATCACGCTGAGCACGTCATCGGTCACCGTGGTTTCACTATTTTCTTCTTTAAGGTAAGGAATCCAGGTCAAGTCGTTGTCATCGGCGTATTGCCCGATTTCTTCCGAATTGATTTCGTTGGTTTCTGTGAGGCCTAGGAATTGGATGCTCTTGTAGCTGTAAGCCGTGATGTCCGCTGCTGTAGCCAGGTGAATTTCACCTCCGGAATCACTGCCGTCCCCTAGAGTTCCGTCCAAATCGCCACCCCACATGTCATCCGTGAAGGTCACGGTGTCAGAAGAGTCTGCGTCCGGATCGTATTCCAAAGTGTAGTAAGCAAAGTCATCGTCATGAGAGAAGAAGATTCCCTCGTCTGAGTAAGAATTCTTTTCGAATTCAAAGTTGAAGGTGAAGATGTACTTGTAAAGTGAACCGAGTTCTTCTTCACATTCTTCGTCATCATCATTGTCATCATCGTCGTCGCCCATGTCGTCGTCACCAGGAACACATTCGTCATCATCATCATCGCCTACATCATCATCATCGTCATCGTCCGCAGGAGGAGTCACCTCAGGACTGTAAGAGAAGCTGTCGATACATACATTGTTTTCATCGTCCACAGCGGTAACCGTTACGGTAGCTCCTTCACAACTGTTGTAAGTCACGGTGGTTAAAGGGGTGGTGAACGAAGTTAGATCGCCATTGAAAGTGGAATCAGCGTCGGTTGAAGAGTAAATCAAATCGGTATTCCAAGTGGTTCCCAGCGTGCTGGTCACTTCAACGGTGATGGGCACCTCAATACAAACACCCTCTTCCATTTCTGGGGTAGGAGATGTGATTTCCAAATCCTCACATTCTTCTTCCTCACCTGGAGGAGTCAATTCATAAGGGAAGTCGTCGGCACATTCACCGGCCACATCGTCCAAAGCTTCCACAAGCACCGTTCCGGACTCATCGCTTTCATAGAACGTGGTCCAGTCCGGGAGGCTGGTGATGACAGGTTGAGTGATTCCGTCAAAAGTCGCGTCGGTATCTGAAGAACTCCATTCCAGGTCAAAAGGCCAGTCTTCACCATTGCTGGCGGTGACTTGAACTTCAATATCGGTTGTATAAAGCTCTCCGGTTTGAGGGAGCGGATCGTTTACAAAGTAAAGGTCAGCACAGTAAGGATATTCAATCACTGCAGAACATGCTTCTTCCGCGCCCACTACTTCAAAGGTAAGAAGGTCGCCCGGTTGAGCGTTTTCATAGGTCACGGTGTTGTCCGCCGTGAATTCGTCACATCCTCCAAAGAGTCCAAAAGCTCCATAGCTGAATTCTCCAATGGTAGGAATTCCGCTAAAGCCCTCACAGGTGTAGTGGAAAGTCACGTCATTGGTGATGTCCGCACCTAAGGTGTCAATGGCGG
>JBBTSN010000176.1:0-1271 GCA_038078775.1 Patescibacteria group bacterium
GTTCACGATGGTATCTCCGCTCAATAGCAACAAGTCTTCCCGCAACGCGTTGAAATGCGTGTTGAAATGCTCTCCAAGGAACAAGGAAAAGGTGCACCAAGCGCCCCATATGCGTTTCAACCGTACGCTGCATACGGTCTTCCATAATACGATCACGAAGCTTTTTTTCCCGAATAGTTCGCGAAGTATTAGTATCAAGCACACGAAGCGTTGCATATTTACGCGTAAACACAACACCCAGCACCCCGCCTCCAACAATCACACAAACAGCTCCTGCAATAATCAGAAAACTCATATCTATGATGAAGACTGGTAATTCATAACCTCGCATGCAGCCGAAAGGATTCCTTGGAATTCTTGTACTTTAAGACTCGCGCCACCCACAAGTACCCCATCAATTTCCGGCTCGCGCAAAAATGCATACGCATTCTCTGCATTCACCGAACCGCCATACAACACCGGATAAGTTGCTCGCTGAGGAAAAAGCTCTTCCATGGTTTCTCGAAGTGCACGAACAATCGCAAGTACCTCGGGAACAGCTGGCTGTACACCGCTCCCAATCGCCCACACCGGCTCATACGCAATAATCGGCAAAGGAGAGCTCTTAGGCAGCTCGGCCGCAGCCAAAGACCTACGAAGTATACGTACAACCGCCTGCACTGCATCTCCCGAAGCATGATCATCAACGGACTCTCCAACACACACAACCGCCTGCACGCCCTTTCCGTGTGCAACTGCAGTAATCTTGCGACGAATAAGCTCGTCCGTTTCACCAAACACCATTCTGCGCTCAGAATGCCCCAAAAGCACGTACGAACACCCAACATCTTCCAAATGACCCACTCCAACCGCACCCGTATATGCACCAAAACGATCAGGACCAACATCTTGCGCACCCAAAGCAACACGCGACCGTGCAATAACTTTATGCACATCAGCAAGTGCCAAAAAAGAAGGGCATAGTACAACTCGTGGAGCAATTTCCTTGCCCTGAAGTGCGAGCAAAACAGTTTTTGCAAGGGCCAAAGACTCCCGAATGCCTAAATTCATCTTCCAATTCGCAATAATCATTTTTTCCATAAAATAACTCGTTACGTTCTCTATCTCTTATCTTTTATCTGTCGTCTTTTACTTCTTTCTCACCATCACCTCCCAACTTCACTTCTTCATAACTTCATCCTACACTTTTGGCAGCAAAGCAGCGAGCTCATCATCACTCGCAAAAGGACCAATGGCCGCAAGCGACATACGATCAAAACGAAGATAATTCT
>JBBTSN010000177.1:0-2132 GCA_038078775.1 Patescibacteria group bacterium
CAGATTGATTGCGGCGTGCGAGAAGTTCTTTGATGGAAGGGAGTTGGGCCATGGATTATCCGAACAAATGACCAATAGTGCGTTTTGCGTGCACCGCACTTCTTGAAGTTGAAGATGTTTTGAGGGATTCGAGCGATTCGGTAAGCGTTGTCCAGCTGAGGTAGGTAACGAGTGTAGAGAATCCCGCCCCTGCAACGGCCCAGGTGGTGCCAAGGAGTACGGTACAGAAGGTGACAACGGTGATTCCAAGAATGGTGCCTTCTGAGATCATGATGCTGAAGAAGGGAATACTTAAACTTCCAATGAGGATAAGCCCAACAATGGCTACGAGAGAAATTCCGAATGTTGCTGCAAAAAGCAGAAGTGAGAGCTCAATGCACGGAATAGGATGTTTTTTGAGTATTCCGAGTGCGTTTCCGAGTGCTGTGGCAACTGATACGTTCTTTTTTACTACAAAAATAAGCGACAACATTCCCCAAATATTGAGTGCAAATGCAAATGCGATTGTAAATCCTGAGAAGATGGTGCCAAAGAGGGCGTCAAAAAAGGATTGCGTGGGATGAAGTCCGGACACGAGCATGCCCGTAATAATGATGACGTTGAGAATAAGGATTTTGATAAATGCATCAATGGTGAGAATGCGCATGATGCGAGGATGTGCAGCATCTTTTGCAAGTTCATTGAGGCTGAGTGGCTTTTTTTGGGTTATTGCATGGTGGCTGGCGCGTAAAATGATGTGTTGAGACCACGAAAGAAGAAGTACACAAAGCAAGCCAAAGAGGAGCGTGAGCACTGTTGTCAAGATGATGGCATGTGGACCTTGTACAACAAGGTTTGCAAGTATGTCGCGCGTAAAAGAGACATTTGTTATGAGTGTGAGTGGATCTGTTCCTGGAAGTGTAGAGGAGAGGCGTGCTTGGGTAAGAACGTCATTTATTCCGGCACCAATACCTGCCATACCCGCGATTGCGGCAATGGGCCATAATTCGCGGTGATACCACGCGTGTGCAATGGCATTTCCCACAAGCGGCCTAAAAAATGATGAGTTGCGTTCTTTTTTTACGGGCATATTTCTCCAAATGAATTATGCAAAGTATAGCAGGTTTAGTAATGAAGTTTTGAAGTTATGAAGGAATGAATCACGTCGTTCGCGAACGACGTGATGAAGTTGTGAGTGCAATTGCTTATTTTCTTTATACAAAAAATCAGCGCCTAGGGGACGCTGATTTTTTTCTTTGTTTGTTTTATGCAGCCTTCGGAACCATGAGGGGAGCTTTTTTCTTGGCGCCGATTAAGGTTTCAAATTCTTCTTTTTCAATGGTTTCTTTTTCAAGAAGGACATTAACAATGGAGTCCATTGCTTTGCGTTGTTCTTGCACAATGCGTGTTGCGGTTGCGAGCGCTTCTGCCAGGAGACGGGTAATTTCTCCATCGATCGTTTCAGCAACTTTTTCTGAGTAGTCACGACTTTCGTGCAGCTGTTTTCCGAGGAAAACCATTTCGTCACGTTCGCCGTAGGTGCGGGGACCGAGCAAATCGCTCATGCCGTATTGCGTGATGAGTTCGCGGGCAATGCGCGTTGCCTTTTGTAAATCGTTGCTTGCGCCGGTGGTGAGGTCTCCGAAGATTTCTTTTTCGGTGACATAGCCTCCGAGCGTCATGGCAATGTCTTCAAGGAATTCTTGGCGTGAGTGCATTTTTTTGTCTTCATCGGGGATGCTCATGGTGTAGCCTGCTGCGCGACCACGAGAGATGATGGAGATTTTGTGGACGTCATCACAGTGGGGAAGCATGTGGCCTACAATTGCGTGACCTGCTTCGTGGTATGCGGTAAGCACGCGTTCTTCTTTGGAAAGAATGTGACTCTTACGCTCTGGTCCGAGCATGACTTTTTCGATTGCGTCGAGAAGGTCAACTTGGTTGATTTCTTTTTGGTTGCGACGTGCGGCAAGAATAGCGCCTTCGTTCATGATGTTTGCAAGATCTGCTCCCGACATACCAATCGTGCGCTCTGCAATACGCTGTATTTCTACGTTTGCTGCGAGGGGTTTTTCTTTTGCGTGTACCTCAAGAATTGCACGGCGATCTTTGAGATCTGGACGATCGAGCGTTACGCGACGATCAAAACGACC
>JBBTSN010000178.1:0-1238 GCA_038078775.1 Patescibacteria group bacterium
GTTGCCAGAAATCTCAGCGCTACCCTCGCTACAACCCGAACCACATCCCGCACATCGTGGTGGATTACTCTTTCTGGTTATTGGACGTGCGGTAGTAATAGGTTTTGGCTCCTTGTGCGGTCTTGGTTATGCAGCATGGGCCGGCTATCTCCCCAACCCGCTCATGAAGCGACCAACCCCCGAACAGCCTTTTGCAGCACTCAATGCAATCAACTCAGCACAAACAACCGTTGATGTACATTTTGCATTAGAGCCAAGAGAAGAAGACGTCGAACCACTCGATTTTTCACTCTTTGAAGAACCAACAGATGAGGAAAGTAGCTCTTCAGCCCCAGCATTTGCGAGTATTGCACAAATGCTTCCGAGCGATCTTGACCTCAATCTTTCCATAACCTCCTCTTTCACTAAAGAAGATGAAACAGCTGATCAGGAAACACATATCGCAGGAACGTATACCGGCAACAACATCAGTGCAAACATTAATCTCACTACGCGTACGGTTGGAGGAACGACATACGTAAAACCAGACGCTATCCCACTCCCCATTCCTATTTTTGACATGAGCGCCCTTGAAGGAAAATGGATTAACTTTGATACAGAATCCGATGATCGCGAAGTATTTGAATACACAAATACATTTAAAAATCTTAATAAAAAAAACGAGGAAGAGAAAACTACCGATCCCCAAGCCGAACTTTTTACTCTTCTTCAGCAAGGCGTTAGTGATGGCGCAATTATCTTTTCAGTTCCCGAACGCGTCACCTACAACGAAACACGCGCATGGTATACCGAAGCAGTTATTGATGGAGAAAAGCTTCGCGAAACCGTTCTTTCCATAGGAGAAAATCGAGAAACCCTTTTCCCAGAAATAACTGAGTATAGTTTATTCACCGATAAGTTCTTGGAAAACTCAGGAAAAGAACGCGCAAAAGATACGTATAAAGAAATATTTAAGCGCATGGAACTCTCAGCAACCATGAATGATGATGGTTCGCCGCTCATGATCGCATTCTCAACACGTCTTGCACCAAAACTTGAAGAAGACATCTTCAAAGACCGTCAAATAACCTTTGAAACTGAAATTCACTTCAACAACATCAATGCCCCGATAACGCTCACCGCCCCAGAAGACGCAATAAGTACCGACGAAGCAATTGCTTTGCTCATGGGAACTAATCCTGATGACAACATGCGCGACAAACAGCAAGAAACCATTACCGACCTCCGAGACGCACTTT
>JBBTSN010000179.1:0-2329 GCA_038078775.1 Patescibacteria group bacterium
AGCTTCCGAAGGATCAATCGTGCCATCAGTTTCGAGGTTCATGATGAGCTTGTCGTAGTTGGTAATGTCTCCAACACGGGTATTTTCTACCTTCAAGCTTACTTGACGAACTGGGCTAAAGAGTGCATCGATTGCCATCACACCGATGTCAGCGGAAATTTCTTCACGCTCTTCGGTAGGAAGGAATCCACGTCCACGGGAAACCGTGATTTCCATGTCGAGCGTGGTTGATGCCGCGGTGATGTTTGCGAGAACGAGATCGGTGTTTGCAATGTCTACATCAGCATTCTTTTCAATGTCTGCTGCAGTCACTGGACCCTCACCCTTTTTCACAAGTTTCAACGTTACCGCTTCATCAGCATGAACTTTCATGCGCAATTGCTTGAGTGCGAGAACAATGTCGAGGACATCTTCCTTTACACCCGCGATTGCCTGGAACTCATGCTGGACACCTTTGATTTTGACTGCAGTTACTGCAGCACCCGGCAAAGATGAAAGCAATACGCGACGCAAGGCGTTTCCTACCGTTGTACCGTATCCATGATGGAGTGGCTCAATGGTAAGGGTTGCGGTGTTTGGCAATTCGCCTGCAGCGATGTGCATCTTTGAGGGGAGAAAAATGGTCTCCATACGGATAAAGATTAGGCCAAGCAATGCTTAGCGCATGGAATAGAATTCGACGATTAACGTAGGATCGAACGCTTCCTTAAGATCTTCACCTGCGGGAGCACTTACCATTTTACCCTTCATCTCCTCCAAATGAAGCCACCCAGGAACTCTGTGCGTTTTCATGCGCTCAACAAGATCAGAAAATACTTTCTTATCATTCTTATTCGCACGGATCTCGATACTATCGCTCACCCGTACATGATACGACGGAATGTTGACCATCTCACCATTCACCATGAACATGCAGTGACTTACCATTTGGCGCGCCTGTGGACGGGTCTTCGCAAAGCCGAGACGGTACACCACGTTATCCAAACGCGTTTCAAGCAAGCGAGAAAGCTGTTCACCCGTGTTTCCTTCCATGGCTGCTGCCTTGGTGAAGTACTTGCGGAATTGCTTTTCAAGAATGCCGTACAAACGCTTTGCTTTCTGCTTTTCACGCAACTGTTGTCCGTATACCGACACTTTAGGTGGGCGTGCCGTTGGGCTACCGTGTACACCAGGTGAGTAGGGACGACGCTGCATTACTTTGAGAATGCTGGTTGAAGTGGAAAGGGGCACGCCTTCGCGACGGCTCAGCTTTCCAAGGGGTCGTAGATTTTTTCCCATAGGATAATGTCTGCGTTACACGCGACGAGCACGACGTGGTCGGCACCCGTTATGTGCGATTGGCGTGGTATCGGTTATGGAGAGAACGTTGAAGCCATTCGCGTTTAACGCGCGCATCGCACCGTCTCGGCCGTTTCCAATACCCGTTATGTACACTTGAATATCTTTTAATCCGTATACCGCTGCTTTTTCAGCGGCTTTCTTTACCACAACACTTGCAGCGTACGGGGTTGCCTTTTTAGGACCCTTAAAGCCACAGTTACCCGCTGATGCCCATGCAACAAGGTTGCCATGAGGATCAGTAAGCGAAACGATGGTGTTGTTGTAACTTGCGTGGACGTACGCACAGCCTTGAGGAATTTGCTTGAGGGTACGCTTCTTGCCTTTGGCAGTAAGAATACGATCAGACTTTTTTCCGCCAGAGGCGGGTCCGCCTTTGGCGGATGCTGGTGCTGCTGCAGCTGCCTCCCCACCTTCTGCAGGTACGATGTTTTTGATTTCTTCAGTCATAGCATCAATGCATTAGGTTTTAGTAAGCATGCGGCGACCACTGCCTGCCGTCTTACGAACGTTTCCGCGAACGGTACGAGAATTGGACTTCGTGCGCTGACCACGTGCAGGGAGACCCTTCATGTGGCGAGTACCGCGGTATGCACCAATATCTTTCAAACGCTTAATGTTGGAAAGGTTATCGCGGCGCAAGTCACCTTCAGTACGATATTCTTTTTCAACAATCGTACGGATGGCATTTTCTTGATCGGGCGTAAGATCCTTTACACGTACATCTTCACTAACCCTTGCTTTCTCAAGCACTTGCTGCGCACGTGTCGCACCAACACCGAAAATGTATTGGAGGGCGATGACGATGCGCTTTTGGGATGGGAGTGAAACTCCAGCAATACGAGCCATAGCTATTTTTAACCCTGACGCTGTTTATGCTTCGGGGTTTTGCACACGACCATTACCCGACCAAAACGGCGGATAACTTGGCAGTCGCGGCAGATTTTCTTCACAGAGGAGCGAACCTTCATACGCGAAGCTGAGTGAATTA